>JANQQM010000221.1 GCA_028289365.1 Salaquimonas sp.
TGAAATTTTCGGTCGCTATCTGGATGTGGATGGGGACGGAATTCCTTACAGGACACTTCCCGGAACGCACCCGGAGAAAGGGGCGTTCTTTACACGCGGTTCTTCCCATGACCCCATGGCCGGCTACACGGAAGACGGCAGAATCAACGCCAAGAACCTGGATCGGCTGATCGTCAAATTCAAAACCGCTGAAAACCTGGTCCCGGCACCTGTCTTAAGGAAGGCAAAGAGGACGACCCGGCTTGGCCTCATCAATTTTGGCGGTACAGAGGCCTCTACCCAGGAAGCGCTGGATCTTCTGGAAGCCGATCACATAGAAATTGACCAACTACGCCTCAAAGCCTTTCCCTTCAATGATGATGTCCGCAATTTTGCCGACACCCATGACCTGATCTTTGTGGTTGAGCAGAACCGGGATGCCCAGATGCGCACGCTGCTCATGGTCGAAGCTGATATTCCGGCGGTGAAACTTCATCCCGTGCTGGATTATGAGGGAATGCCGATCACGGCCGAGTTTATCCATTCAGAAATCAAAAAGGCTCTTGAGCATTATCCGCAATTCGGTCGTCCTGAAGACGACAAAGTTCCGGCAGAATAGGACTACGTGTCATGACCTTTATCAAGAAACCCGTTGCCCGACACCCGAAACTCCCGGTTAACAAGATGGGCCTGACCCGCCGGGACTATGAGGGACTTGTCTCAACCTTGTGCGCCGGATGCGGTCACGATTCGATTTCGGCGGCGATTATCGAGGCGTGCTACCAGATCGACTTACCGGCGCATCGGCTCGCCAAGCTTTCCGGAATTGGCTGTTCTTCGAAGACGCCAACATATTTTCTCAACAAATCACACGGGTTTAACTGCGTACACGGGCGCATGCCCTCAATCGCCACGGGCGCTAATCTCGCCAACAGGGATCTCGTCTATCTCGGCGTGTCGGGCGATGGTGATACGGCCTCCATCGGTCTTGGCCAGTTCTGTCACGCGGTGCGGCGGCGTATGAACATGACATATATTGTCGAGAACAATGGCACCTACGGGCTGACCAAGGGCCAGTTCTCGGCCACAAACGATAAATCTTCACCCAGCAAGAAGGGCGAACAAAACTTCTATGATGCCATCGATCTGTGCGTCATGGCCATTGAGCTCGGAGCCGGTTTCGTTGCCCGCAGTTTCTCGGGCGACAAAGATCAACTCGTTCCGCTGATCAAGGCGGCGCTCAATTATGAGGGCTTCGCATTTCTCGATGTCATTTCGCCCTGTGTGACTTTCAACAATCACCAGGCTTCGACCAAGAGTTATGACTATGTGCGTGAACATACCGCTGTGATGGACAAGCTGGATTTTATTCCGGAAAAAACCGAGATCACGGCCCAGTATGAAGAGGGACAGACCATCAATATTGCCATGCATGACGGCTCGAATATGACCCTGCACAAACTGGACAGCCAATATGATCCCCGGAATCCGGTCTCGGCAGCGGCGACCCTGAAGGAACGTTATCTCGAGGGACAGGTTGTCACCGGGTTGCTTTATGTCGAGGATGGCAACGGTGACAAGGACATGCACGAGATCCTGAACACGTCGAAAACACCGCTCAATGAATTGGGCCGGGATGATTTGTGCCCGGGATCGGATAAACTGGCCGAAGTCAACAAGAGCCTGCAGTAGTCACCTGGTTTTCGCAGCTTTTGGAGCCCCGTCGCTTGTTGATCGCATAAAGCGCATTGGCTGTTCACGCGCCGCACAATTAAAGGCGTGACATCATTTGCGAACAGGCCAAGTGGGAAAAGCGCGTTGCTTGATCCCGGCTCCACAGACCAGATTCCCATTTCCAGGTCCGGGTAACCTCTTATCAAACCAGTGCCAGAGCT
>JANQQM010000227.1 GCA_028289365.1 Salaquimonas sp.
ATATATTGTGACGCCAAACTGGTCCCCTTCTTTCACTCGGCAACTCAAGCAACTTACTGGCTGGCTGTCCAGACCGACCGCGCGCGTTAACAGCAGCAAGCGCAATCAGGATGATTTATCGAACATAGCTCATATTCGATATTTGATCAATTATTGTGTTTTTTACACCCAAATATTTTATATTTGACAAAGATTTGATCAAAGATATAGAGTTTTGCGCGATAGCTGGTACCAGGCGAATCTGGGAACAGCGAACAAAGGGAGGAAGAATCAATGACGTTTCGCATGTCAGGAAAGGGAATTCTTGCCGCTACAATCGGGTTGGCACTGATTGGCAGCACCAGTGCGCTAGCGCAGGTCAAGGATGTACCGCGGGAGAGAACCTTCATCCACGAGGGATGGAGCCAGGGCTCACCGACTTTGAAAACACCCCGGAACGCGAATTACTACAATTTGGCCGGCGAGTATCGCAACGGCCACATGCATAATTTTGAGCCTCTGTTTTACTTTAATTCGATCACCGGCGATCTCGTTCCCTGGCTCGGAGAGAGTTTCGAAATGAATGACGACTTCACCGAAGTCACAGTGAAGGTTCGCGAGGGTGCAAAATGGGCAGATGGTGAAGACTTCGATGCCGAAGATGTCGCATATACGATCAATATGCTGGTCGAAAATGGGAATGGACCGGCAAATATGCGCAAGGCGAAGGAAGTAGCTAATCAGGTTATTGGTGCCGAGGTCGTTGACAAGCTGACAGCGAAAATCACGCTGAACGCGCCTGATCCACGTTACCCGTTTCGCCAGTTGGTCAACTATTACGGCCACGGCCTGGTCTGGGTACCGGAGCATATCTGGAGCGGCATCGAGGATAAGGCAGCCTTTACTTGGTACGACGAAGAAAAAGGATACCCGGTTGGCACCGGCGCCTGGAAAACCGTTTTCGCCTCGCCCGAACAAATAGTTCTCGACCGCAGGGATGATTGGTGGGGCGCTGAAACCGGCTTCCGAGACTTGCCTGGTCCTGAGCGTGTTGTTGCCATTGGAATTGGCGACAATGCCCGGCGATCAGACATGATCCTGAACGCCGAAGCCGATTCGACCCAGCTGGTAACAGCCCTCGATCTGCTGGAATCGGTTCTGGAAAAATCCGATGCCGTGACGACCTATACCGGCAAGGATCAGCCCTATGCTTATCAGGACTGGTGGCCGCATTCGCTATATTTCAATCATCTAATTGAAGACAGCCCGTTCGCCGATGTCCGCGTCCGTCGTGCCGTGCGTTACGCGATAGACAAAGACCAACTCATTGAATTTGCATGGGGCGGCGGCAATACGCCAAACGACTGGCCCTATCCGCATTACACGCCGCTGGTCTGGTATATGGATCAAGCACAGGACATTGTCGCCAAACATGAGGCTGGCGAGTTCAATCTGGACAAGTCGGCTGCGTTGATGGAAGAGGCAGGCTATACGCGCAACAGCGACGGCATGTGGGAAAAGGATGGCAAATGCGCTGGCGGCCCACTAGAGGTGCACCAGGTTCTGGCGGCTGTCGGTCAGGTCGTCGTGCAGCAACTCAAGAACGCTGGCTTCTGTGCCGAATACAGCCAGACACCGGAAAGTTTTGACAATTTCCGCAAGGGAGAAAGCCTGTGGCACATCTTCGGTCACAATGGCGGCTCTGTCTTTGACCCGGTGGACACAATGCGAATGTACATCACCAAGAACCGCACTCCAATCGGCACTTCGACCATGTTTGTGAGCCGTTGGGCACATCCAGAGTTCGACAAGATCTACGACAAAATGGCAGCCATTCCGCCAGAAAATCGTGATGAGCTGTTGCCGCTTTTCCGGGACGCTTACGACATCTGGTTTGCCGAAGCCGTCGAAGTTCCATTGGAGCTTGGTTATCACACCATCCCGATGAACACGACGTATTGGACAAACTTCCCTTCCAAGGACAATCCGTACACCTTGGCCTGCATTCCATGCTTCATCTCCGGGGCTGGAACCGAAGTGCTGCATGGGGTCCAGCCCGTAAACTGACCTGGACCTCCTCCTGAGAGCCGGGCATCTCGATGGATGCCCGGCAATGAATTCGAACTAGGACATCGTCATGCGTATTCTGCGCCGTGTTCTGTTGATGGTATTCATCATCTGGATCGCAGCCTCGATCAATTTCCTGATGCCCAGACTTTCGGACCGTAATCCGGTCGAGGAAGTGATCGCAGCATCAATGGGCGAATCCGGCGGGACCATGGAAGGTTTCGAGGAGGCTGTTGCCGATTTCGAACGACGTTTCGGAATGGACCAGCCCGTCTGGAAACAATATCTGAACTCGATTTACGATGCTTTGACCTTCGATCTTGGCATGTCGATCTCCTACTTTCCTGATCGAGTATCCACGCTGGTATTGCAAGCGGCCCCCTGGACCCTTGGCATCATGCTGACCACCACGCTGCTGGCTTTCGTGATCGGTACACCGCTGGGAGCACTCACCGTCTGGGACCGTGCGCCGCGCTGGATTAACGTGATTGTACCGATTGTCATGATCCTCGCGGCCATTCCGTTTTATCTGATCGGATTGATCCTGATTTATGTCTTCGCTTCGCGTTTGAATTGGCTGCCGACAGGCAAGGGTTATTCTTCCGGGATGATACCCGAGTGGAGCTGGGACTTTGCGGGAAATGTGATGACCCATGCGCTCTTGCCGGGCCTATCGATCCTGCTCGCATCCGTCGGTATCTGGGCGCTCAGCATGCGTGGCATGATGGTCACCGTTCAAGGCGAAGACTACATGGTTTTTGCCAAGGCGAAGGGATTATCCGGCAAGCGCCGCTTCTGGCGTTACGGCGTACGCAATGCCGTAGCCCCGCAAATTACCGCGCTGGTCTTGACCCTGGCAAATGTGGTCACCGGAGCCGTCCTGGTGGAAAGAGTCTTCGCCTATCCGGGATTGGGGAACCTGCTTTATCAGGCCATTCTCGTAAACGACTACTACCTGATCTTTGGTTGCGTCTACATGCTGGTGCTGACGGTCGGAATATCATTGATGTTCCTTGACCTGGTCTACCCGCTAATCGACCCGCGAATTCGAGCCGACGCCAATGGCTGAGACATATAACCAGGACAACCAGAAAATTGTGCAAGACTGGGGCACCTCAGCCCGGCGCTGGCGGACATTGGCTGCCTATCTGCGGCGCAACCCGTCGCTAATTGTCGGTACGGTGCTGCTGTTCATCCTGGCCATGATCGCCATCGGTGGACAGTTCTTCATTGACTATAGCGATGCGCAACCCTTGTCGAACCGACCCAGCCGGCCGCCCAGCGAACAGTACCCGCTGGGAACCGACAAGTTCGGGCGCAATCTTCTGGCGATCCTGGTCTACGGAACCTATCTGACCGGTAAAGTCGGCCTGATTGCCGGCGCGCTCGGCGTTATCATCGGAGCCATTCTCGGTTTCCTGGCAGGCTTCTATCGCGGCTGGGTCGATACGGTGATTTCACTCGTCACCGACGTACTTCTGACGATCCCTCCCCTGCTGGTACTGGTTGTGATCGCGACAAACATCTCCGGCAAGCTCGACACCAACCAGATGGCAATCATCATTTCCCTGTTGGCCTGGCGTCAACCGACGCGCCAAATCCGGGCGCAGGTCCTGATCATGCGCGAGGCAGGTTATGTCAAGACGGCGCGGCTTGGCGGAACTTCAAGAATGGGGATTGTTTTCAAGGAGCTGATGCCGAATTTGATCCCCTATTTGATGGCGTCCTTCGTACTTACAGTCGCCACTGCAATGCTGGCCTCAGTGGGACTGGAAGCCCTGGGACTGGGTCCACAGAACGAACCAACATTGGGCATGACCATCTATTGGGTGATGCTTGAGGGTGCATTCTCCACAGGTCTCTGGTGGTGGTGGGCGACACCCTTGATCGCGCTGATCATTCTCTTTGTCGGTCTCTACCTGGTAAGTGTCGGCCTTGACGAGCTCGCCAATCCGCGCACCCGGAGGCGTGGCATATGAAGAGTGGTAGGCCAAAACGGGGTCTCGCAGTCAACGATCTGCGGGTTGAGTTCTACACCGATGACGGCATTGTTAAGGCGGTGGACGGTGTGGACTTCACTGTCGATCCCGGCATCAGGATGGGGATTGTCGGCGAGAGCGGATCGGGGAAAACGACAACAGCGTTGGCGCTGATGGGCATGATCGAGCCTCCGGGCAAGGTCGTCGGAGGCCATGCCAAGCTTGATGAACTTGAATTGCTCGATCTTACTGAAGAGCAATATCGCCAGCACCGGCTGGCTACGGTCAGCTACATTCCGCAAGGTGCGATGAATTCGCTTAATCCGGTCGCACGCATCGGGACCCAGATACTCGATGGCATGACCGACCACGGCCATAATCTGCGCGGTAACGAAGCGCGGGACCGCGTTGCTGATCTGCTAACCCAGGTCGACCTGTCGCCGGACGTCGCGCGCATGTTTCCCCATGAACTGTCAGGCGGCATGAAGCAGCGTGCCTGTATCGCCATTGCAATAGCTCTGCAGCCGAAACTGTTGATTGCCGATGAGCCGACATCTGCCCTTGATGTAATAACCCAGCGCCGGGTGATGGAAACCCTGCGCAAAGTGCAGGAGGAAATTGGTTCTTCCCTGATCCTGATCGGCCACGATATGGGTCTCATGGCGCAGTTTGTCGATGAAATGATGGTCATGAATAATGGCCGCGTCGTCGAGCAGGGCAAGGTCAGAGACATTTTCGCCCGCCCCTCGCACAGCTACACCAAACTGCTGATCGATAGCGTCCCCTCCCTGAAACGAAGCGAGCGAGCACAGACGGGGCTCAATGGAAATCATGCCAAAGCAGCGTCAGAAGTTCCGCTTCTCGAATTTGATGCGGTCGGCAAAACCTACAGCAAGGGCAGGACCCGAATAGAGGCCTTGAAACCGCTGACCCTCAGGCTGGATGGCGATATTCCACGGGTAATTGCGATTGTCGGCCAATCCGGTTCCGGCAAGACAACAATGGGTTCACTTGCACTTGGTTTCGAAACAGCTTCGCAGGGAATGGTTCATTTCGACGGTGTCGATATCGGCAAAATGACCAATGGTGCGTCTTCCAAATTCAGGCGCGAGGTCCAGGCAGTTTTTCAAGACCCCTATGCATCCTACAATCCATTCTACAAGGTCGATCATGTCCTGACGGTGCCTTTGTCAAAGTTTAAGATTGCCAGGAGCCGCAGTGAAGCGCTTGGACACATGATCCAGGCCTGCGAGAGTGTCGGGCTGGATCCTGCCCAAACGATCCATCGCTACGCACATCAGATGTCGGGTGGTCAGCGTCAACGACTAATGGTCGGTCGCGCGATCATGCTTAAGCCCCGCCTGCTGGTCGCCGATGAACCGGTTTCGATGGTCGATGCTTCACTTCGATCCACGATTCTGAACAACCTCGCGGCCATGAAGGCGGAGCTGGGCACATCCGTTCTTTATATCACCCATGACCTTGCGACCGCTTATGAAATAGCAGATTTCGTTCTGGTCTTGCACAAAGGTCAGGTAGTTGAAGCGGGCCGCCCCGAGACGGTCATTGACGACCCCCAACATCCCTATACCCGCCTTCTAGTCGATTCCATCCCCTGGCCGGATCCCAACCGAAACTGGGGTACAGGCGGATCAATTGATGAAGAGCTCAAGGAAGTTGCTGCAGCCGATCTGTCGGCGCCCACGATTATCCGCGAACAAGTCGCCGGATTCCATTTGGGTTAGCTAAGAGAGGCAAGAAATGAAACATATTGCGACCCGAAAATTAGGAAAAACCGGCATTGAAGTGAGCCGCCTTGGCTATGGTGGAACCGCATTGATGGGAAAATATGCTCCGAAGAGAGATGCTGATGCCTGTCGGGTAATTGAAGCAGCGTTTGAACAGGGGATCCGCTATTTCGACACCAGTCCGTTTTACGGTTCAGGGCTCAGTGAGCTGCGCCTTGGAGCGGGTCTGCGGCATCTGCCAAGGAACGATATCGTGCTGAGCACGAAAGTTGGCCGTCTGCTCGTACCCGACGCCGGATCTGCCGATGAAGGTGTTCTTCCATTCAAGCTGGTCTTTGACTACAGCAAAACTGGAGTTGTCCGTTCACTGGAGCACAGCCTGCTTCGTCTCGGAACAGACCGTATCGACTTGCTGATCATTCATGACGTCAGTCATCGCTGGCACGGCGACAACTTCGAAAACATTCTCGACCAGGCTAATTCGGAGACGTTGCCGACCCTGGCCAAATTGAGGAAAAATGGGGTAATCGGTGCCATCGGACTTGGTACCAACGATCTCGAAGCCGCCGTGCCTATGGCAGCCAGCGGTATGCTGGACTGCGTCATGATTGCGCGGGAATACAACCTGCTCAATCATACCGAACTCTTGAAACGACTTGCACCCATCTGCACCAAAAACGATGTGTCATTGATTTGCGCAGCGCCTTTCGCTTCGGGCATCCTCGCCACTGGTCCGATCAATGGCGCGACTTACATGTACTCGCCCCCGGATGAGGACATTCGTCAAAAACTGGAATGGATCCATGCCGTCTGCAACGAGTTTGGTGTTCCCCTCCGCGCCGCTGCATTACAGTTTGCAGACAATAATCCTGTCGTGTCTTCAGTTGTTGCAGGTTTACGAAGCGAACGCGAGATCGAGGATGCGGTAGATGCGTTCAATTTTTCCATACCACCGGAGTTTTGGGTCCGCTTAAAAAAGGAAGAGCTGATTGATCAAAACGCACCAACAGATTCCGAAGTTTCAGATCCTGGTTTGGTCCCGGCAGGGAGAAGAACCGCATGACGTCCGAAAACCTGATCTCCGATATCAGCCTGTTTGACGTCAAGATAAACTCACAGACGACTTGGCGACATGTTCAGTTGACAACCAATGAGGGATTGACCGGGCTCGGAGAAGCAACGTTGCACGATACCGGACCTGAGTTTCCCGAGCGGCTATTGGAAACCGGGCAATCACTAAAGCAAAAGCAACCAGACATCAGAGTCCTCGACCCGCTCTGTCTCCAGGAAGGCGGGCTGGCGTGCCGCACCATCCTGTCGGCATATGATCAGGCGATTTGCGACCTCAAGGCACAGATCGCCGGTCAGCCACTTCATGCATTTCTGGGCGCGAAGCCCCTGGATGCATCCCTGTCCCTTTACGCCAATATCAATCGGGCAACCGGTAGCCGAAATCCGGAAAATTTTGCCGATAATGCAAGATGCGCAGCCGACAATGGTTTCCAGGCGATCAAGATAGCCCCGTTTGATGGCCTGGATCCGACAATCTGCGATACCGAAAAGGGACGCGATTTGATTGACGCGGGAATTGCCCGGATAAAGGCAACCAGAAAAGCGGTCCCCGACCGAGAGTTGATGGTCGACTGCCATTGGCGGCTAACACCGAAGGCGGCATTTACGATCCTGCCTGAATTACAGGATGCCGGGGTAACCTGGTTCGAATGTCCCCTACCCGAGAATGCCGAAGCAATTCCGGATTTGCGGCTTCTGCGACAGGATGCAAACCGGCGCGGAATACGCCTTTGCGGGTTGGAAACTGCCGGCACCTGGACCGATATCGCACCTTTCATTGAAGGCGAGACCTACGATCTCATCATGCCTGATGTTAAACATGCATGTGGGCTACAGAACATTCTGGATATCGGCAGCAAAGCCAAGAATCTGGGTGTTGGCATATCGCTTCATAACCCAACCGGACCTGTGGCGCATCTGTTCAGCGCCCACGTAATGGCTGCGCTGGGCAGTCGCGAGCGAATGGAAATCCAGTGGAATGAAAGCCCGATCTTTTTCGATCTAATTGATCCGGCGCCGGTAATAACGACAGGCACCTGCCGTCCTACAGATACACCCGGATTAGGCGCGGTAATGCCTAACGGGGCGGAATACCGGAGGCATCACGTTGACAGCTGACGCCTTCTTACAAGGATTACTCCTGGCATTGCAGTGGCCCAGCTTCGGCTACCTGCTGCTTGGTGTCGTGATCGGGATCTGGCTAGGCGCCGTACCCGGGCTTGGCGGCATAATCGGTATCGTTCTGATCTTGCCATTTACCTATGGCATGGACACGCTTTCAGCCTTCGCGATCCTGCTTGGCATTTTTGCGGTCACTTCCACCTCGGACACGATTGCCTCGGTCATGTTGGGGATTCCCGGTACCGCATCAAGCCAGGCGACTGTGCTTGATGGACACCCCCTTGCGCAAAGGGGCGAAGCTGCGCGCGCATTCGGTGCGGCATTCACGGTCTCTGCATTTGGCGGGATTTTCGGTGCAGTGATCCTTGCCCTGTCCTTGCCCATCGCATTGCCGATCATTCTTCGGTTCAACAACCCCGAACTCTTCGCCCTGGCCATTCTCGGATTGGCAATGGTCGGCTCGCTGAGTGGTCGGTCCGTGGCCAAGGGACTGGCGGCAGCAAGTTTCGGTTTGCTGCTTTCTACAATTGGCTATGCCCAGGACGCTGCCATCCCGCGCTATTGGATGGATCAGACCTATCTCCTCGACAAGCTGCCCCTGATCCCGGTGGTCCTTGGACTGTTTGCGATGCCCGAACTCATTGATCTTTCTGCCAGGGATCGGGCAATAGCAAGAGTTCAGACTGATCGGACAAACTGGAGCCAACTGGGCCAGGGAATAAGTGATGCATTTCGCAATTGGTGGCTGGCGCTTCGCTGTTCGGCCATTGGCGTCTATATCGGCATGATCCCCGGAATCGGCGGTGCAGTGGTTGACTGGATTGCATACGGGCATGCGCTGCAGTCAACCCGAAATCCCGAGACCTATGGCACTGGCGACATTCGCGGTGTGATCGCGCCAGAGGCGGCGAACAATGCGGTGCGCGGTGGTTCGCTTATCCCGACGGTTGCTTTCGGCGTACCGGGTTCCGCCATGAACGCATTGTTGTTGGGGGCACTGCTGATCCAGGGACTGCAGCCCGGCAAGCCGATGCTGACGACTGAATTGCCGATCACCTTTGCGATGATTTGGGACATTGCAATCGCTAATATCATTGCTGCGGTTTTGCTGATGCTTCTTGCTAACCAGATCGCCAAGCTCTCCTTCATCTCCGGCCATCTGATTGTCCCGGGCGTATTGCTGTTTGTCTTTATGGGCGCATGGCTGTCGCTTTCCGAAATCGGCGACTGGATCACGCTGATGATCTTTGGCGCTTTGGGTTATCTCATGAAACTTGGCGGATGGCCCCGCCCGCCGGTCGTGCTTGCGTTCATCCTCGGCTCGCTCATGGAGAATTCGTTTCTCTTGAGTTGGAAAATTCATGAGGGTCTTGGCTGGGTGGACCGACCGATTGTCCTTGTAATCTTCGCACTCGTAGCAGCAACGCTCATC
>JANQQM010000228.1 GCA_028289365.1 Salaquimonas sp.
TCGCCCGGGCGCATGACCCGGTAAATGTCGAACAACGCGTCCTGACGGGATTCATTCTTGTCGGCAGCGAGCGTGTTGCGGATATATCCGCCAACATTGACGTGGTCGATATTGAGGAGCGGCAGTTCCGAGAATTTCTGCTCTTTCAACAGCTCGACAGATTTTTCGTCCAGTTCGTCGCCGGCCTCGAGATAAATTTCGCCGGTTTCCATGTTGACGATGTCCTGCGCAACATAGCGGCCATAAAGCTGTTCATCCGAAATCCGGATCGCCTTGAGACCCTTTTCGCTTAACTGACGAACTACACGTGCGGTCAGTTTTCTTCCCATTTCGAGAACAACTTCACCGCTGTCGGCGTCAATCATTTCGCTTTCGGCCTTACCGCCACGCATGGTGTCAGGGTCGAATGGAATGCGCCAACCTTCGCCATCGCTGGTGATGATCGATTTTGTGTAGAAGGTTTCGAGGATTTCTTCGGGATCCAGGCCAAGCGCCATCAGCAGCGAAGTCACCGGGATCTTGCGGCGGCGGTCGATACGCGCATGCACGACATCCTTAGCGTCGAATTCGATGTCGAGCCAGGAACCGCGATACGGAATTACCCGCGCGGCAAACAACAGCTTGCCGGAGGAATGGGTCTTGCCCTTGTCATGATCGAAAAACACGCCAGGCGAACGGTGCATCTGGGAAACGATGACACGTTCGGTACCATTAATGATGAAGGTACCATTGTTCGTCATCAAGGGCATGTCGCCCATGTAGACGTCCTGTTCCTTGATGTCCTTGATCGACTTTGCACCGGTTTCCTCATCGATATCGAAAACGATAAGGCGCAGGGTGACCTTTAGCGGTGCTGCAAATGTCATGTCGCGCTGGCGGCATTCTTCCACATCGTATTTCGGCGCTTCGAAATCATAGCGCACGAATTCCAGCATAGAGGCGCCGGAAAAATCGGATATCGGGAATACTGACCGGAATACGGCCTGCAAACCTTCATCAAGGCGCCCGCCTTCGGGCTCCTCTACCATCAGGAACTGATCATAGGATGCCTTCTGAACCTCGATAAGGTTAGGCATTTCTGCAACTTCGGTGATGTGACCAAAAAATTTGCGAACCCGTTTACGACCATTAAATTGAACGGATTGGGATTTCTTCGCTTGAGCCATTTTCGCTCCTCGTGAGTGTTCGCGGCTGACGTCTTCACTATGTCCATACAATCGACCCGATTTCGGGCCGGCACACGTTCAGCAAACAGAGTTCGCCAAAATGTGCCTTTGCCGGCAGTTATTCCGGCACCGGGCAAACCCGGCCTTACGCAACTTTTCCGCCAAAACCTTTGGCGGCCTTACCGCAATTCGAACCATCCCATCGTCCGACCTTCGTAAAATGCTCCGAAAACACAGTCGTTCCTGGAGCAGTTTGGCCCCGGGCAGAAATCCACCCGGAGCCTGAACTCGACAGATCCAGGCCGGCGAATTGCCAACCTGGTTCAAACTTACTTCAGCTCGACTTTTGCACCTGCATCTTCGAGCTTCTTCTTGATCTCTTCAGCTTCCGCCTTGGCGACAGCTTCCTTGACCGCCTTCGGTGCGCTTTCGACTAGATCCTTGGCTTCCTTGAGGCCAAGACCGGTAAGTGCGCGCACTTCCTTGATCACGTTGATCTTCTGGGCACCAGCTTCAGCGAGGATGACGTCGAATTCATCCTTTTCTTCTGCTGCGGCTGCTTCACCACCGCCACCGGCTGCAGCTGCTACGGCTACAGGTGCTGCGGCGGAAACGCCCCATTTTTCTTCAAGCATCTTGGAAAGCTCTGCAGCTTCCAGGACAGTCAGGTTTGAAAGGTCTTCAACGATCTTTGTTAGATCAGCCATTTGTCTACTTCCTTATCGGTTCGAACTTTGACAGATGCGAAAACGGCCCTACGCCGCTTCGTCCTTCTGGGAATATGCTCCGACGACACGTGCAAGCTGGCCTGCAGGTGCGTTGACGACTTGCGCTATCCGCGTCGCCGGCGTTGAAATCATGCCAACAATCTTCGCGCGCAATTCATCAAGTGACGGCAATGCAGCAAGTGCCTTAATGCCGCCTTCATCGAGGCTTGTCGGCCCCATGGCCCCACCAAGAATGACAAGCTTGTCATTGGACTTGGCGAAATCCACAGCAGCCTTGGGAGCAGCAATCGGGTCTGCCGAATAGACAACCAGGGTCTGACCCTGGAACAATTCGGACATATGCTCTGCTTCCGTTCCCTGAAGAGCGATCTTGGCAAGGCGGTTTTTCGCGACCTTGACGGTTCCGCCCGCTTCCCTGACCTTTGCGCGAAACGCACTGATCTCGGAAACGGTCAGACCGGTGTAGTGTGCAACAACCACGGCACCTGCGTTCGCAAACGCATCATGCATGGAGGCTACAAACTCACGTTTTTCCGCTCTTTCCACTTCTGTCACTCCAGTTTGACGGACCATGCGGCCCGCCGGTTGCCTTTGCCGTTTTTCTCCGCCCTCGTTTTCACGCGGGACAGCACCCAAACGACGTCTCTAGGTCCTGTCCCCTGGCGGCTGCTCCGGCTGTAAAAGCCAAAAACAGCGCAAGGCTTTCGAGTTCGAACCGAAAATCGATGCCATTCGCATCAAAATCCTGTTCTCACCCCCATCTCATGCAGGCCAGGTTTCCCGGCATTAAGGCCACTTCAAAGAAGCGCCACCTGCAATCTCGGACAGGAACCGCAAGTTCAAACCACTTGGCTTGTTCTCGCGGCACCGGCGGCAAGCCGCCGGATTTATTCCTGGATTGGCGATGCCGACCCAGAAAATTCTTTCGTCAGGCGCTCTGCACGCTTGACGGATCCACTTTCACGCCCGGGCCCATTGTCGAAGAAATGGCCACTTTTTTGACGTATGTGCCCTTGGCACCTGCCGGCTTTGCCTTCATTACGGCATCGGCAAGCGCGCGGACATTTTCCTCAATCTGCTTGGCTTCAAAGGAAGCCTTGCCGACGCCGGCATGCACAATCCCGGCCTTTTCGGCACGAAACTCAACCGCGCCGCCCTTGGAGGCCTGGACGGCACTGGCAATGTCGGGCGTTACGGTACCGACTTTCGGATTCGGCATCATGCCGCGCGGACCGAGAACCTTACCGAGCCTGCCTACCAGCGGCATCATGTCGGGCGTTGCGATACAGCGATCAAAATCAATCTTGCCTGACTGGACGGTTTCGACCAGGTCTTCGGCGCCGACTATGTCCGCACCAGCTTCTTTGGCTTCGTCAGCCTTGTCGCCTTTGGCGAAAACCGCCACACGAACGGACTTACCTGTACCATTTGGCAGATTGACAACACCGCGAACCATCTGGTCGGAGTGTCTCGGATCAACACCAAGATTCATCGCGACCTCGACCGTCTCATCGAACTTGGTCTTGGCGCCTTTCTTTACCAACTCAACCGCTTCATCCAGTGAATAAAGCTTATTGCGATCAATGCCCTCGCGGGCGCTTTTCATCCGTTTTCCAGTCATCGTATCAACCCGCTACCTCGAGACCCATGGACCGGGCTGAACCCTCTACCATCCGCATTGCCGCTTCGACATCATGTGCGTTCAAATCGACCATCTTCTTCTCGGCGATTTCGCGCACCTGGCTGCTGGATACCTTTCCGGCAACTTCCTTGCCGGGTTCCATGCCACCCTTGTTGAGGCCTGCTGCCTTCTTCAGGAAGAACGACACCGGCGGTTGTTTCATGTCGAATGTGAACGACTTGTCGACATAAATGGTAATGGTGACCGGGATCGGCATCCCTTTTTCCATTTCCTGGGTTTTCGCGTTGAACGCCTTACAAAACTCCATGATGTTTAGGCCACGCTGACCCAAGGCCGGACCGATCGGCGGCGATGGTGATGCGCTTCCCGCGGGAACCTGCAATTTCAGGTATCCCTCAATTTTCTTGGCCATTTCCTACTGCCCTTCTCAAATCTACCGCCTGAAACAAGCGATTGTTCAAATTCACTGCCAAATCCGGTTCAAACCACATGGCAGCTGCTGCAGTCGCGCGGTACGGATCCCGGGGCTGGCCAGCCCCCTCACCTTCCGCACTTAACGGTCAGAGTTTTTCAACCTGGCCGTATTCCAAATCCACCGGCGTCGCCCTGCCGAAAATCGAAACCTCGACCTTCAACCGCGCCCGCTCTTCATCAACTTCCTGAACCACGCCGTTAAACGAGGCGAATGGTCCGTCTGACACCCGCACCGATTCCCCGATATCGTAGGAAACCGACGGCTTGGGCCGATCCACGCCTTCCTGCACCTGATGCAGGATCTGATCGGCTTCGTAATCCGATATTGGCTGCGGTTTGTTATCCGCGCCAAGGAAACCGGTCACTTTCGGTGTGTTCTTGATCAGGTGATAGGTTTCGTCATTAAGGTCCATTTTCACCAGCACGTAGCCCGGAAAGAACTTTCTTTCCGCGTCGACCTTTCTGCCACGGCGCACTTCCACGACCTTTTCGGTCGGAACCATCACGGCCTCGAACATCTGCTCAAGGCCTTTCTGGCGCGCCTTTTCCTCTATCGCCTCTGCAACCTTCTTCTCGAAATTCGAGTAGGCGTGCACAATGTACCAACGGTGTGCCATCTTAATTCAGTATGTCCTCGTATGGCCCGCGGCCTGACCAGGGTTTCAACCACTTCCGAATAATGAAATCAGCCGCCCAAGCTCAACAACACTCCGACGCCCCAGCCCAGGATCTGGTCGACCGCCAGAAAGAACAGTGCAGCAATCAGCACCATGACAAATACCATTGCCGTGCTGATCAAGGTTTCGCGGCGACTTGGCCAGGTAACTTTCGAAACCTCGGACCGCACCTGTTGTAAAAAGGTAAAAGGATTGGTTTTGGAAGCCATTACCTTCAGTTTCTTTCCTGCAAGAACACGGGTTTGTCTATCGATGCACCAGAAATCCAGCGCAGACAGATTGCCATCCCATCGCAACCCAAATCTGCTTTCATATGCCGGATACCAGAATCACCGGGGCAAAAATTCCACAGCAACAAGCGCGTCAAGCCTCTACTATAGGCTCCACGCGCTTTGTTTGCCTGTTGGCGAGTTGATAATGGGTCATTAACAATAAGGCAAGTGGAATCTGAAACAATTTTCAGGCATTTGCAACAATTTGCCGCTCGTGCCTTCCCCATCAGATAGGAATGGCATTCAATCTTATCAATCCCCGCAGAAAAAGCCTGAAAACCGGCTGTGATACCAAATGGCAGGGGCAGCAGGGTTCGAACCCGCGACCTGCGGTTTTGGAGACCGCCGCTCTACCAACTGAGCTATACCCCTATATGCCGGTCTGGCGAATGCTTATGCGATTTCCCGCACCAATTCGCAAGACTGCATATTAAAAATAGACATTTTCCCCGAAAAACCAAGCCAGGCGGGGTTTGCCGCCTGGCTGGTCATCCGGTTATTCGATGATGGATGCGACGATGCCTGCACCCACGGTGCGGCCGCCCTCGCGGATCGCAAAGCGCAGGCGCTCTTCCATCGCGATCGGCACGATCAGTTCAACTTCCATCTCAACATTATCACCAGGCATCACCATCTCCGTGCCGGAGGGAAGGTGCACAATGCCGGTCACATCGGTCGTGCGGAAATAAAACTGCGGACGATAATTGGTGAAGAACGGCGTGTGACGGCCACCCTCCTCCTTCGTCAGAATATAG
>JANQQM010000229.1 GCA_028289365.1 Salaquimonas sp.
GGCGGCCCGGTCACCGTGAAGGACGGTCGGTATGGCCCCTATGTCAATCACGCGAAGATCAATGCGACATTGCCCAAGGACAAGGATCCGCAATCCGTGACCATGGATGAGGCGGTGGAATTGATCGCAGCGAAGGCAGCTTCCGGCGGCAAGAAAAAGAAACGCTAGGGCACTTCCTGCTCTGGGATCGAGGCCATATATGGCACATCGCAAAAAGACCGGGAGTGTTCCTGGTCGCGAACAGATTCTCGAATTCATCGCTGACAACCCCGGCAGGTCAGGCAAACGCGAAATTGCGCGCGCATTTGGCATCAAGGGCAATGCCAAGATCGAGTTGAAAGCTGTCTTGAAAGATATGGCCAATGACGGCCTGATCGAAAAACGCGGCAAGCGGCTTCATCGGGCCGGTGAACTACCAAAAGTCACGGTGCTGGACATTGTCACTAGGGACGGCGACGGCGGATTGCTGGCGAAGCCAGGGGCCTGGGATGAAACCGTCAACGGCAAGGCTCCGATCGTTCGTATAAAACCACCGAAGGGAAACAAGAGCATAACGGCCGGGGTCGGCGACCGGGTTTTGGCACGCACCGAGCGCGTATCCGATCATGGTGTTGAATATACCGCACGCGTGATCAAGCGGCTGGAGCGCTCCCGAGATGCGGTGCTGGGCGTGATCCGCAAACAGGGCGATGGCTACCGCCTGGAGCCGGCAACAAAACGGCAACAGGAATTTTCCATTGATGCAGGCGATCTTGGTGATGCCGAGCCAGGTGATCTGGTTGAGGTCTCCGTCCTGCGTTCAAGCGTTCACGGGCTGAAACGGGGCCGAGTGACTTCCGTCATCGGCAATATCAACAGCGAAAAGGCCGTTTCGGCAATCGCTATCCACGCCAATGGCATACCGCACATCTTTCCCGAGCAGGTGTTGGCGGAGGCCAATTCAGCCAAGCTGATTGATGCGGCGACTGCTTCACACGAGGATTGGCAGGACCTCCCGCTGATTACCATTGACCCAGCAGATGCAAAGGATCATGACGACGCGGTCTATGCGGAAGCTGACCCTGACAATCCGGACGGTCATGTGGTTACCGTCGCAATTGCGGACGTTGCCTGGTATGTGCAGTCGGGCACGGCAATGGACCGTGAAGCGTTGCTGCGCGGCAATTCAGTCTATTTCCCGGACCGGGTGATTCCGATGTTGCCGGAACGAATCTCCAATGACCTGTGCTCACTGCGGGAAGGTGAATTGCGGCCATCGCTTGCCGTAAGAATGTGGTTCGACGGCGCGGGTCGCAAAATCAGGCACGAATTCCACCGTGCAGTCATCAAGAGCCATGCGCGGCTTTCCTATAGCGAGGCGCAGGCAGCGATAGATGGTAAGCCCAATGAAAAAACCGAGCCGATCCTGGAAACAATTCTTTCTCCGCTATGGGAAGCCTGGCGGTGCATGAAGCGCGGACGCTCGGCGCGGGCGCCGCTGGAACTGGACCTGCCGGAACGGAAAATTCTCCTCAAGCCGGATGGCCTCGTTGATCGTGTTATTGTGCCCGACCGCCTGGATGCCCATCGGCTGATTGAAGAGTTCATGATCCAGGCAAATGTGGCAGCTGCAGAATCCCTTGAGCAGCAAAAGCAGAAGCTGATTTACCGTATTCACGACGCCCCTTCCCTAGCCAAGCTGGAATCGCTTCGGGAGTTCCTGAAATCCGTAAATCTGTCTCTTGCACGAGCCGGGAATATCAAGGCGTCCCACTTCAATGGCATTTTGGATAGTGTAGACGGTACCGACAAAGAAGAACTCGTCAATCAAGTGGTACTTCGTAGCCAAAGCCAGGCGGAATATTCTCCGGACAATATTGGTCATTTCGGTTTGAACTTGATGCGGTATGCGCATTTTACCTCGCCGATCCGCCGATATGCCGATTTGATTGTTCACAGGGCACTGATCGGTGCGCTCGGACTTGGAAAAGGTGGGCTGACCTCGGATCAGGAAAACAATCTGGACATCATTGCGGCTGATATATCGGACACCGAACGCCGGGCCATGACTGCCGAGCGGGAAACCATCGACCGGCTGATCGCCGGGTTTTTAAGCGAGAAGATCGGCGAGCGGTTTTCCGGGCGCATCAATGGCGTAACCAAGGCCGGCCTGTTCATAACGCTTTCCGAGACCGGTGCAGACGGGTTCATTCCGATATCAATGATCTCGGATGAATATTACATTTATGATGAGGCCAACCACCTGGTCGTGGGAGAGACCTCCGGATTGGGTTTCCAGATCGGACAAATCGTCGATGTCAAACTCGTGGAGGCGGCACCGCTGGCGGGTGCGCTTCGATTCGAAATGCTAAGCGAGGGCAAACCGTTCAAGAAAGTTACCCGTTCAAGCCGGACAAACCAAAAGGCAGGCCAAAGATTTCGCCGAGGCCGCAGAAGATCGGAGCGGATGTCGAGCAGGAAAAATCGTCGCGGTTGAACGATTTGGCTGGAAATACAATTCGAATTGCACCAATTGTGATATACGAAATGCGATTGAGTTCCGCAAACCAAGAAAGACCTGGTTCCGATGACTACGGATATGGAAAAACGACCGCAGATTGCGGCAATGATCAAAGGCGCACGAGGCGTTTGCCCATCTTGCGGAGAAGGCCAACTGTTCTCAAAATTGCTGACCACGAGCGAACAGTGTTCGGCATGCGGTGAAGACCTGTCCCATCACCGCGCGGATGACTTCCCCGCCTATCTGAACATTTTCATAGTCGGTCACGTGGTTCTTGGGATCATGATGATTGCCATGACCTGGCAGCTATTGCCCATGTGGGGCCTGACCTTCGTGACTGCGGGCTTGGCGCTTGCTTGTTCGGTTTTGCTGATGCGACCGATAAAGGGCATGGTCATTGGAGCACAATGGGCGCTTAGAATGCACGGTTTCGGCGGAGATCATGACTGATCCAGGAAATTCCGATCGGCTTGACCAGGAAATTTCCCGTATCCAGAAAATGATAAATTCGCCGGGATTTCGGCGAAAGCAACCGCATGACAGGGGCGTTGAGAACCGCGAGATCCCCCCTGCCCGCCGCTATCTGCGCCCGCGGAATGCAGCAACGATCATCTTGCTCGACAGAAGCGATAGCGCGTCAGGCAATGTCCGGATCCTGATGGGCAAAAGACATCGCTCCCTTACCTTCATGCCGGGAGCGCTGGTGTTTCCTGGTGGATCGGTAGACCGTGAAGATGGCTCTGTCGCCACGCATGAGGAACTGCCTGCACACACGCTCAAGAAAATCACCGACAATCTGCGCGGAAGGCCAAGTGAACGCGCAGCGAGAGGTCTGGGTATTGCTGCCATTCGCGAGGTCGCGGAAGAGACCGGCCTATTGATTGGGCGAAAGGGAATACAAAAAGTTGGCAAGCCGGGTTGGCAGACATTCGATGAGAAACAAATTATGCCGTCGCTCGCTGGAATGTCATTGCTGGCACGCGCAGTTACACCGCCCGGCCCGCCCCGGCGCTTCGACACATGGTTCTTTGTGCTGGATTCAAAGGCTATTGGCCACACACCAAAATCCGGTTTCAACCCCAGTGGCGAGCTGGAAGAGCTTGGCTGGATAACGCCTGAAGAAGCAATAGGTGCAGCGACCCGGGATATCACCCGCATTATCATCGTTGAATTGTTGAACCGCCTGAAACGGGATCCGAATCTAACTTCGGACCATCCGATTCCGCATTATTTCACCTCGCGCGACCGCTTCATGCGCAATCTGATGTAATTGTCGACGTACCTTGCCTTGATCAAGCGATATTCCCCTTTTGGTTCGCTGGCTTCTGTAATAGTCAGGTGTGGTTGACAGGGGTCGTGCTTGTTTAATCGAGCTAATATGATCCAGAGCCCGTCTGAAGGAAGTATGCATGAAGTTTCTCGGCAATTCTGGCAGCAAGCTGCAAGAAGCAATCTACAGGCAATTTCGTCGTACCAATCACCGGCTTTATCGATCCGATGTCAAATATTCCGAAGACGATCATCGTGCGGAATTCATGCGGCGTGCATTTCATGCGCTCGGTTTTAACGGCATAAGCGGTGACTATGCCGAATTTGGTTCGCATGGCGGGACGACATTTGCGCTGGCCCATTCGGAAATTGTGCGCTGGAGACAGAAACGTATGCTCTGGGCATTTGATTCATTCCAGGGGTTGCCGGATCAACGCCAGGCGGAGGATTATCATCCGGGTTGGAAGAAGGGTAAAATGGCAACGTCTAAGGATCGATTTGTCGAACTGTGCCAACAACGCGGCATTCCGGAGGATGCGTATCGGATCATTGAGGGATATTACGAAAACAGCCTTGGCGGGAAGTCAGCCGACGACCCTGACCTGCCAAGTGACATCGCACTGGCCTATATCGATTGTGATCTCTATAGCTCAACAAGAACGGTTCTGGAGTTCCTCAAGCCACGCCTGAAAAACGGAATGATCATCGCGTTTGATGACTATTACTGTTTCTCCGATCGCACCATATCGGGAGAACGCCGGGCGATGCTGGAAGTGTTTACGGAAGAGTTCCAGTATCAGCTCGAGCCCTATGTACAATATGGCTGGCACGGGATGTCTTTCGTCGTCGAAAATAAGCGGTATCTGACAAAATGACCGGAATCGATGCAGCATTCTGCATAGATGGCGATATTCCCGATAGGTTCAGCTTGACAACTGGCCGCGGATGATTAGGTTGCGCGCAATTCAGCGCTAGCAGTCAAATGCGCATTGCAAGTTCGGGCTCTGTGACCACTCCTCGGAACACCGGCTTCGATAAATCAGAAACAACCGCATTCGACTCGTTCGCATCGCGCGAAAAGGAACAAACTGACAGGATTTCGCCATGGCCAAGGCAACAACCATCAAGATCAAGCTCGAAAGCACGGCTGATACCGGATACTACTACGTGACCAAGAAGAACAGCCGCACAATGACAGACAAAATGGTCAAGCGGAAATATGATCCGGTTGCCAAGAAACACGTTGAATTCAAGGAAACCAAGATTAAGTAAAGTCTGTGATCACCTCTAACGGGAGGTGAAAACCGGAACGCTCCGGCCGTCCTTCAAAGGCGGCCATATTTTCCTTCCCCGCTCTGCGCAGCCGCGCCAGAACAATCACATACAGTGCAAATGAGATTGGGATTTTATTGTTGGAAAAGAGTATCGACCGGTTCGCTGGCCATGGTACGAGGAGGCCACGAATACCAGGAACCGGCCGACATTAACCCCACGGACCCAGGAGATGCGGCGGACCTGAGCACTCCGTAGGGTATTTCAAATCGACACTAGAGCGGAATAAGAGAATATTTATCTGTCTCCCCAACGTTCCGCCCTTATGTGAATTTGTCCTAAAACAGCCTTAAAATCAATACTTTGATAACCATAGCGACCAAGACCATTCAATAATGGTTAGCCGTCATACTTAATTTTGAAGCTCAAAAATCGACGATTTTCCAGGAATTCAAATAGAATCAACAGGTTCTAAGCTGCACAAAATTCTACGCAGCCTCGGTCACCACGCGATTTCTACCGGCACGCTTGGCGTTATAAAGTGCGACATCTGCCCGTTTCAGGAGCTTTTCGGTCGTATCTTCCCCACCTTCGATACTGGCAATACCCGAACTTACGGTGATGGACAGCTGCGAAGCGCCATTGTTTACGAAGAAGGGATGGGAGGCAACTTCGGTCCGAATACGTTCTGCAACGCTCGTCGCCAGCACCATGTCAGTATCGGGCATCACGACAACAAATTCCTCACCGCCATACCGGCAGGCAAGGTCTATGTTGCGGACGGTCTTTTGCAAGCGGTTGGCAAATTCACGGATCACCTGGTCACCCGCATCATGTCCGAATTCGTCATTTACCGCCTTGAACAGATCAATGTCGCAGATAACCACAGAGAGCGGTTTTCCGGTCTCCTGCGCCTCCCGGAACATTCCGCCAATGTGGGAATCCAGATATCTGCGATTGTGCAACCCGGTAAGGCTATCGGTGACTGCCATCTCGATGGTTGCCTGAACCGACTGGCGCAGCGTTTCGTTGTAACGTTTGCGCCGTATTTGTGTGCGCACGCGAGCCAGCAATTCGTTTTTCTCGATTGGCCGGCGGACATAATCGTTGACCCCCAAATCCAGTGCACGGATCACACCGGCATCCTGGTCGCTTTCGGCAATCAGGATGATGGGGAGGGTTCTGGTCCGTTCCAGAGACCTAAGCTGAGAACAAAGCCGCAGCGGATCAAAATCAGTCAAAGCCATTGATATTACGAGCGTATCGAACTCTTCATCGACTGCCCGGAAGATCGCTTCCTGGGGATCGGTGGCAACCGAAACCCGATGCTCGGTAGCGAGATATTGGACGATTCGCTTGTATGAGGATGGTCGGTCATCGACGACCAACAGCTTTCCGTGTGAGCCGCCGGACTCCGGACTGGCATCCAGAATTTGTTCGACACCGAGTTCACGACCGGTTTCGGCACGCATTCGCAATTCGTCGGTCAGCATCTTTAGCCGGACGAGACTTTTTACCCGTGTAATCAAGGCCAGATCATTTACCGGCTTTGTCAGGAAGTCATCTGCACCAACTTCCAGGCCCCTGATGCGATCCTCGGGCTGGTCGAGCGCGGTGACCATCACGACCGGAAGATGTTGTGTCCTGGAATCCGACTTGATGCGCCGGCAGACCTCAAAGCCATCCATTTCGGGCATCATGACATCCAGCAGGACAATGTCGCACTGGCCGGCATTGCAAATCTTCAAGGCGTCACGGCCGTTAAATGCAGTGAGAACCTGGAAATACTCGGCCGACAAACGGGCTTCGAGCAGTTTTACATTTGCGTGGATATCATCGACTACAAGAATACGCGCGGTCATACAAATACTATCATGCCTGGTCAGGCATCCCCTACATAGGATCGGATCGTTTCGACAAATTTCGCCACCGATATCGGTTTGGAAATATAGGCTTCACATCCCCCCTGCCGAATGCGTTCTTCATCTCCCTTCATGGCAAAGGCGGTGACGGCGATAACCGGAATATTGTGCAGTTCGTCGTCTTCCTTTAGCCATTTTGTGACTTCCAGGCCTGATACTTCAGGTAGCTGGATGTCCATCAAAATCAGGTCCGGCTGATGGGCCCGGGCTAAATCCAGGGCTTCAAGCCCATTTCGCGTCTTGATTGTCTCGTAGCCGTTTGCTTCGAGCAAGTCATTGAAAAGCTTCATGTTTAGGTCGTTGTCTTCAACGATCATAACGCGTTTTGCCATTGAATAATCCCAAATTTGCTACAGCCAACAGACGTGCACCCCCATGTGAATGCAGCTGGCAATTTAGTTGTTTCGCCGGACAGTCTAGTCAAATAATGTTGACGAAACGCAAACATACCCCTCAATCGAGTCGGCAAGAGAAATATCATTGCGCCATGTATCAAAAAAAGACCCGCATTGACACGGAATTTGCCGAAAATCTGGCGGTCAAAGCGCTTCAGTACATTGCGGGAGATCACGAACTTCTCCAGAGATTTCTGGCCATAACCGGCGTCGCGCCCGAGGATCTGCGCGCGCTTGCCGGAACTGCTGAATTCAGGGCCGGATTGATGGAATTCATCACCAATGACGAGCCTACTCTGCTGGCTTTTGCTGCCTCGGTAGGCGAGGAACCGCAAGTTGTAGCCAATGCTGGCGCTTTATTGTCAGGTGGAAACGGTGATATTGGAGGTCTATGAGATTGTGATGAACGCCACAACACAGTCTGACCAACAAAGCGATGATTCCCCGCTCCAATCGTTGTGTCTGGATTGTATCTCGCGCCACGAAACAGAAGTGTACCGGTGCCCCAGCTGTGGCAGTCCTCGGATCATTCGACATGCGGAAATGGACAGGCTGTCGACCGCTCATATTGATTGTGACGCGTTTTATGCATCGGTCGAAAAGCGGGACAATCCGGAACTGGCCGACAAGCCGGTTATCATTGGCGGTGGTCGGCGGGGTGTCGTATCTACCGCCTGCTATATTGCTCGAATTCGTGGCGTGCGGTCAGCGATGCCAATGTTCAAGGCGCTGGAACGCTGTCCCGAGGCGGTGGTGATCAAGCCTGACATGGAAAAGTACGTGGCTTGCGGGCGGCAGATAAGAAAGATGATGCTGGAATTGACACCCCAGGTCGAACCGCTGTCGATTGACGAGGCGTTTCTGGATCTTTCGGGCACCGAACGGCTTCACAAATCCCAACCCGTTGAGGTTCTTGCCCGATTTTCGAATCGGGTTAAATCAGAAATGGGGCTTACCGTATCGGTGGGACTTTCATACTGTAAGTTTCTTGCAAAGATCGCATCGGATCTCGAGAAACCGCGAGGGTTTTCGATAATCGGCGAGCGTGAGGCCGTCGAATTTCTGCGCGGGCAACCGGTTTCGTTGATCTGGGGGGTGGGCAAGGCAATGATGGCGGTGCTGGCACGCGATGGCATAACCGGAATTGCGTCGTTGCAGGACATGGAGGAGAGCGTACTAGCGCGGCGCTATGGCAGTATTGGATTGCGCCTGTCGCGGCTGTCGCGTGGAATAGATCACCGTACGATCGAACCCGGCAGCGGCGCAAAAAGCATCAGTTCAGAGACAACATTCAACCAGGACCTGGGAGAGCTTGGTGAGTTAGTGCCCTTGCTCAGGCGTTTGAGCGAGAAAGTGTCCGAACGCCTCAAAGCCAAGCACCTGGCTGGTCAAACGGTGGCCCTGAAATTGAAGACCGCCGAGTTCAAAACAAGAACAAGAAACCGCGCCCTGCCCGATCCGACCCAATTGGCAGACCGGATATTCAGAACCGGTCTGGACCTGCTAAAAAAGGAAATCGACGGGACCAAGTTTCGACTGATCGGAATCGGCGTTTCTTCATTACAGTCCGACGAAAATGCTGACCCGGATGATCTTGTTGATCATGATGCGCTGAAACGTGCAAAGGCAGAACGCGCCATGGATGTCGTCCGCGGAAAGTACGGCAAGTCAGCCGTCAATCTCGGCCTTACCTTCAAACCCGACGGGTCGCCCCGCGACAGCCCGAAGGATAACAATAGGGAAATTAAAGAATAGACTTAAACTATTGATTTTATTTTGAAAACCAATCAAACAGGTTCTCGACACGCTAGTTGCAATCATCGGATTCGAGAATTTCCAATGACGACAACTGGCCGGCCAACGCGTAGTCGGGATAGCGAAGAAGAAGTTTTCGCGAAACCCCATTTCCATAAAGCAGGAAGGACGCCTCGTAAATCGGGAGGTTCTCCGCG
Organism: Salaquimonas sp.; assembly: GCA_028289365.1. Classification (GTDB taxonomy): domain Bacteria; phylum Pseudomonadota; class Alphaproteobacteria; order Rhizobiales; family Rhizobiaceae; genus BOKV01. Next base: position 9,311 of record JANQQM010000229.1, read on the forward strand.
GAAGCATCTGCCTTCTTGTCGTAGTAGGATATCGTTACCGGCCAGGCTTCGTCAGTCTTGAGTTTTTCGACTGCGTCGGTCGTCTCGCCGGAAAGAACCTCGTCGAATATCTTTGCTTTGCCGATGACACTTGAACTGGCTACAACCTCGTCGGCATCATCCGACCCGTCATAGACGCTATTCCTGACAAATTGTTCGCCCTGCTGTGCCTGTTCAATCAGGTCAACCAGATGGGTAGATATGAACACGGCATCGGGCAGATTAAGTTCGCGATCAATCGGCTGGTTCAACTCGACCTTTACGCCTTCCGGTGTCCGGCGCGCGGCGCCACCAACTGTGCGTTCGGGCATTTCGTCGACAAAGGTGCGCGTGAGAAAGTTGAACTCCTTGCCATCGGGGCTCTCATAGGTTGTCGTTCGCTGGTCGGTCTGATAGCTCCCCTCAGCTGTGGTGATATTGGTAACGAACCTGTACCGGACTGCCATGCCCTCACATTTGCCGCCTGTCACCTCGTAAACGATCCTGCCCTGCATCGCCTTGATGCCGGACCGTTCGCTCGCATCCTTCAAGGTGAGTTCATATATGGCGCGGTGCGGCGTTAGTAATCCAAACCCTGATGCAGATGCCGAAGCCATTGGTGTTGCCGCCATCATTGCAAGCGCTAATGACGCCAAGCCGCCCTGAACAATCAATTTCATTCTTTCAATTCTCCAACATGCATCCTGATGCACAGAACCTGTTACAAGGGTTTCGCAGATTTATGCATTCAACTCAATCAATTGTATGATGCAACCAAATTTTGGTGTTAATTGAGCCAAAATTTATTTCCCCGAATGGACGCAGCAAATTTTGCTTACCCAGAAACCTCGGAGCAACCAATTGAACAAGAGACCTTTGGATTGGCTTGTAAAGGACCCGATCGCGCATCGCGGGCTACATGACGAGTCGGAGGGGCGTATCGAAAACACCCTGTCGGCCGTCAAGGCAGCCGTGGATGCGGGTTACGCGATCGAAGTCGACCTGCAACTGTCGGGTGACGGCGTCCCCGTCGTCTTTCATGATTTCGCGTTAAAGCGCCTGACGGGTAAAGAAGGCAATGTGAATGAATTTACCGCGGCTCAACTCGGCGAGATGAAGATCGGCTCTACAGAAGACACTATTCCGACCCTTGAAGAACTGTTGCGGATCGTTGATGGCCGCAGTGGTCTTGTGCTCGAACTGAAGGGGCAGGACCCAGAAGCAGAAGAAGGATATGCGCGCGCTGTCACAGAACTATTGGCCGATTATCAGGGTCCTGTGGCCGTCATGTCCTTTGCACATTGGCTGGTTGAGGACCTCGATCGACAGGGAACAGATATTCCGATTGGATTGACCGCGGAAGGCGATGACAGCGCCTACCGGCAACACGCTGAAATCAATGATAAAATTGATTTTGATTTTCTTTCTTACGGGATCGAGGATTTGCCTAGTGATTTTGCCACTGAATTCAGATCTGCAGGTAAGCCGGTCATAAGCTGGACGGTTAAATCGGAGGAAGCGGCAAAACACAGCGCAAAGCATGCAGATCAGATCACGTTTGAAGGTTTTTTGCCCTAAGGCCGAAGCAAAAAAACATAAGCGCTTGCAATCGCCTGATGCAGCCATAATTGTTGCAGATAGGTAGTTTGACCGGCACAACGGAACAGCCGCTTACATGGTATCACCAATACAGATTCGAGTTGCGTCCTCCATGGATGAAGTCGACGCCGAGGCGTGGGACAGGCTTCTGACGGGGAGCGAGTCGGCAGGCGGCGGGTCCGAACACAATCTTCCAAATCCGTTTATGCGCCATGCTTTTCTGACTGCCCTGGAAAAAAGCGGTTCTGCGACGGTCAATACGGGATGGCTGGGGCAGCACCTGCTGCTTGAGGCAGGAAATGGGGAAGTCATCGGCGCCCTGCCCTGCTATCTGAAGAACCACAGCCAGGGGGAGTATGTCTTTGACCATGGCTGGGCAGACGCCTTTGAGCGTGCTGGCGGACGGTATTATCCCAAGCTTCAAAGCAGTGTTCCGTTCACACCAGCCACAGGGCCGAGATTGCTGGTTGCCGATGATACCAATCAGGACCAAAACCGATTGGCTCTATTAAAGGGGCTGGAAGCATTGGGCGAACGGCATGGTGTTTCCTCGGCCCATGTCACCTTCATGACAAAGCCGGAATGGGACCTTGCCGGCAAAGCGGGCTTCATGCAGAGGACCGACCAGCAATTTCACTGGTACAACGATAATTATAATGATTTCAAAGACTTCCTGGATGCATTATCATCCAGGAAACGCAAGAACATCCGCAAGGAACGCGACAATGCGCTGGCCCATTCGGGCATTTCGATCGACCGGTTGACCGGCGATGACCTGACCGAGGCAGTCCTGGATCAGTTCTTCGAATTCTACATTGATACTGGCTCCCGAAAATGGGGACACCCCTATTTGACTCGGGAATTCTTTTCGCAAATCGTCAACGCGATGTCTGATCAGGTTGTGTTGATCATGGCCAAACGCAATGGCAATTACATAGCTGGTGCAATCAATTTTGTCGGCGGTGATTGTCTCTATGGCCGGCATTGGGGTTGCGTTGAGGATCATCCCTGCCTGCATTTTGAAGTCTGTTACTATCAGGCGATTGATTATGCGATCGAGAACCAGCTGGCCCGGGTTGAGGCTGGAGCACAGGGGGCACACAAGCTGGCGCGCGGTTATGTGCCTGTCACCACGCACTCAGCACACTGGATTGCGCATGCAGGTTTGCGGCGTGCGATCGAGGATTATCTCCAGCATGAACGCAAGCATGTGGAAATGGAGAGCGAAGCGCTACGCGAACATGCACCCTTCAGAAAGGCCTGAGTGCCGCCATCAGAAAACCAGGCGCTGCTTAGCTGTGGTGAAATCATTGAAAAACAGCTACTGAAGTAGAAACCGTTCGTGCAGGAGTAGCGTGCCGTGGAAGCTTATGACCAGGAAAATGTATTTGCCAAAATTCTTCGAGGCGAGCTGCCTTGTCACAAGATCTATGAGGACGATGCCAATTTCGCGATCATGGATATCATGCCCCGAGGCGAAGGACATTGCCTTGTAATCCCGAAGGCGCCGGTCCGGAACCTGCTGGATGCTTCCGATGATGTTTTGGTGAAACTCTATCCTGCGATCGCAAAGGTGGCGCGCGCGGCCAAATCAGCATTCAATGCCGACGGGCTTACCATTCAACAATTCAACGAAGCGGCAGGCGGTCAAATCGTCTTTCACATGCATGTGCATGTCATACCGCGGTTTGAGGGCGTGAAGTTAAGGCCCCATACCGGTGAAATGGAAGACAACGACATATTGGCAGCAGGCGCCGAAAAAATACGCCAGGCGCTGGCTGTAACAAGCTAAGATAAACGCAGCCTACTTGGCGCCCTTGGCGTCGTCTCCGAGGTCAGCATTTGCCAGATCCTCGTCGAGTTCGCGCATTGCCCGTATCAAAGCATCTTCCTCTTCGCCATCTTCCGCTGCATCCTCATTTTCAGAATGTGCTGAAGATCCGTTGGTCGGTGCTGCAGGCGGTATCAATGGCTCATCATCTGCCGTTGCCGCCTTGGACATTGTCGCGGTTTCATTTTCGAGCTGCTGAGCCAAGGCACGCGATAGATCGGAGACGTCGTCTTCCGATTTTGCTTCCTCGACCGTTTCCTCTGCTACTTCGACGACGACTTCAGTTGTAGTCTCTTCAGATGCTGCGGCAGGTTCTATGTCAGCTTCCGCGTCGTCGGTACCTTCGGCACCTTCGCCGTCATCCGAAGGGACACCCAATACCTCTTCCAGATCAGCGATCAGTGAGTCAAGCGATGTGGCAAGCTTGTAGTCGGCTGTTGCCGCTATCCGCTTACGCGCCTCGTCGCGCATATGTTTTAATTGTTCAAGCTGTTCCATTAACGCCTCCTGAGCCGAAACGCGAAGTTCGACTTAATGGTATAAATAAAATTACGCTTGAATGCGAACTACTGTTTACTTGTCCACAATCAGCGACTGCCCTGGAATTAAGAGACGAATACATTACGCCCTGAACATATCCGAAACCCCACCACGCCAAACCATAGGGCAAGCAATTCCCGAATGCGATTCGTTTTTGGCTAAAGCATGTCGATAAAGTGACGAAATGCAGACTATCAACTGGTCACTTTCTCTGTTGTAGAAGTTGATCGGATGTCGATTCAACGACATCCGATCATGTTTTAAGCGGAACTTTAGGCACAGATCCAACCGTCCCGTTGCCTTTGCCACCACCTTTTTTGTCGCCGCCGCGCGGCTTCGATTTGGGCGTGGATTTGGCCGCCGGTTTCGCTGCCTTCTTGGCTGCCGGACGCTTGGCCGGCTTTGCCGGTATTTTGTCCTCAATCGCCTCCAATTTAAGCGATTTCGTACCGTCTTTGTCGGTCTGAAGGGACACTTTTACCGTACCGCCACGCTGCAGTTTTCCGAACAATACTTCGTCTGCCAATGGCTTCTTGATGTGTTCCTGGATGACGCGCCCGAGCGGCCTTGCCCCCATGCGCTCATCAAAGCCCTTGCTGGCAAGCCAGGCAATAGCATCCTTGGACAGTTCGAAGGTCACGCCACGCTCTGACAATTGCGCCTCGAGCTGCATGATGAACTTCTCAACTACCTTGTGGATAACAGGTGTCGGAAGCGTGTTGAACGGAATGATTGCATCCAACCGGTTCCTGAACTCCGGTGCAAACAGACGGTTGATCGCCTCTTCATCATCGCCGGTTCTCTTGGGGGAACCGAAGCCGATTGCCGCCTTCTGCATTTCGGAAGCGCCGGCATTCGTGGTCATGATGATGATCGTATTGCGGAAATCGACCTGCTTTCCATTGTGATCGGTCAGCTTGCCATGGTCCATGACCTGCAGCAAAATGTTGAAGAGATCTGGATGTGCCTTCTCGATTTCATCAAGCAGCAGAACACTATGAGGATGCTGATCCACGCCATCGGTCAGTAGTCCGCCCTGATCGAATCCGACATAGCCTGGAGGCGCGCCGATCAGCCGTGAAACGGTATGGCGCTCCATATATTCGGACATATCAAAGCGAAGCAGTTCGACACCCATCGAACTTGCAAGCTGACGGGCAACTTCCGTCTTGCCCACACCAGTTGGCCCGGAAAACAGATAGGCACCAATCGGCTTGTCGGGTTCACGAAGGCCGGCACGAGCCAGTTTGATCGAAGCGGTCAGCGCATCAATCGCATCCTGCTGTCCGAAGACAACGCGCTTGAGCTGCTCGTCGAGATTGGCAAGAACGACTGCATCATCCTTGGAAACGGTCTTTGGCGGAATGCGAGCCATCGTTGCAATTGTTGCCTCGATCTCCTTGATACCAATCGTTTTTTTCCGTTTCGATTCTGCCAGCAGCTTCTGTGAAGCGCCGGTTTCATCAACCACGTCAATTGCCTTGTCCGGCAGTTTTCTGTCGTTGATGTAGCGCGACGACAATTCGACCGCTGCCTTGATCGCATCACTTGTATATTTCACCTTGTGAAATTCCTCGAAATAGGGCTTGAGGCCCTTCATGATTTCGATGGAATCATCAATGGTCGGCTCATGGACGTCGATCTTCTGGAATCGGCGAACCAGGGCGCGGTCCTTCTCGAAGAACTGCCTGTATTCCTTATAGGTTGTCGAACCAATACACCGGATCGTACCTGCTGAAAGGGCAGGTTTGAGCAGGTTGGAGGCATCCATGGCGCCGCCCGAGGTGGCACCGGCGCCGATGACAGTGTGGATTTCGTCGATGAACATGATCGCGCCAGGCTGCTCTTCGACTTCCTTGATGACCTGTTTCAGGCGCTCTTCGAAATCACCCCGATACCGGGTTCCGGCCAAGAGTGTGCCCATGTCCAGCGCGTAAATGGTGCAGTCCTTCAGAACTTCGGGAACATCTTCTTCGACGATACGCTTTGCAAGACCTTCGGCGATTGCCGTCTTGCCGACGCCAGGATCACCTACATAAAGCGGATTGTTCTTCGACCTGCGGCAGAGAATCTGGATCGTACGATTGACCTCCTGCTCGCGGCCAATCAGCGGATCGATACGGCCCGATTTGGCTTTCTTGTTCAGATTGATGCAATAGGCGTCGAGCGCATCACCCTTGCCCTTCGGCTCGTCCTCGCCGACCGCGGCCTGGTCATCCTCAATGCCGCGAACCGGCCGGCTTTCCGAACTACCGGGACGTTTTGCGATTCCATGGGAGATGTAATTGACCGCATCATAGCGGGTCATTTCCTGCTCTTGCAGGAAGTAGGCCGCATGGCTTTCGCGCTCGGCAAAAATCGCGACCAGAACATTGGCACCGGTCACTTCTTCGCGGCCTGATGACTGAACATGAATCACGGCACGCTGAATGACGCGCTGGAATCCTGCCGTCGGCTTGGCGTCCTCGTCATAGTCGGTAACCAGATTTGCCAGCTCTGTATCAATGTACTCAGTCAGTGCGCCGCGCAGCAGGTCGAGATCGACATTGCATGCGCGCATCACAGCGGCCGCATCCTGATCATCAATCAGGGCGAGCAGCAAATGCTCAAGCGTCGCATATTCCTGTCCGCGTTCATTGGCGTAGGTCAGCGCCTTGTGCAGTGCCTTTTCGAGATTGTCAGTGAAAGAAGGCAATTGGTTGCTCCGCTTATTTCTTTTCCATTACGCATTGAAGAGGGTGTTGGTGTTTTCTAGCAAAGTCCATCACTTGTGTTACCTTTGTCTCGGCAACTTCAAATGTAAAGACTCCGCACTCGCCAACGCCATGATTGTGTACATGCAACATAATTCTTGTGGCCTGCTCTCCAGACTTTGAAAAAAACCTCTCTAGAACATGGACCACAAATTCCATCGGCGTAAAGTCATCATTGAGCAATAATACGCGATAAAGGCTCGGTTTTTTTGTCTTAGGCTTAACGCGCGTTGCTACACCGGTTCCTGATGAACCGTCACTATCATCCGAATTGCGGTCCCTTTCTGCCATGACGATTTCTGAGTCTATCTGGAATTGTGGCCCCAAAAGGTCGTTGCGAACAACATTGCCCGCTTGCAGGTCATGCAGACGGTCCAAATCGTTCCAAAACTTTACAACGTTCGATTTCACGTCTCGGTTCGCAGTTCCGTATTGTTTCCTTGTTTATCCCAGCCGCCATTCGGTCCAGGTTTGATAAAGTCCGGATTGACTTCATCCAACATCACCAACATCTCGGCAATTACGATTTAGCGCTGGCGCCGTGTCTCGAATGAACGATTATGTTGCCAGCTTGCGAAGCAGAGACGATTGGCGAGTCCTAATAATATACCATACAACATAGAAAGTGATTAAGTGATTTACACCCCCGAAATGCTGGCAATTCCGACAAAAAAACAAAAGCTGGAAAATTTGCCGCAGGAATGCCTTTTCATAGAAAAAGCCCGACGCAATTGCGCCGGGCTTCAGCAAATAAATTCAGAAATTGAAACTTATTTGGTTACCTTTTGAGCTGCTGCTTCAAAAGGCTTGTAGGATTCTTTGGCGATACTTGCATAAAGTTCACCGATCTTTGTTGCCTGGGAAACACATGATTCGTAGGTGTTTTTGGCGTAGTCGGCCTGCAGTTCAACTGCCTTTTCGATGCTCTTGGTAGCCATCAGCTTTTCGGCAACTGCTGAGGAAGTTTCAAACTGCTTCTTGGAGAAGTCAGCGGTTTCCTTAGCAATTTCCTGGAAGCCCTTGGTCAGGGTATTTACGCTTTTAACGGCAAGGTCGAAATTTTCCTGGCCTTGTTTCTGAATTGTTTCGAAGTTGTTCAACATTGAGATAGCCTCTGGGTTTAGCTGATATGCATGTACTTGGGACGGATAATTCAGCTTCCGTACACTGCAAATGTTCCAGGTACCGGAAGCTTGTGTCCGCTATTTATGTGCGCTGCACAATAATGTCAAGCATTTTTGTTGCGCTGCACTATTTTTCTTAAAATTCGAATTAGTTGTTGAAAAGTTTCTTAGTCATAAACGGATTCGTAACCACAATCTCCTAGTCTGCCAGAAAATCGCCTGATTTACCGTGCAGGCACGTAACCACCTCCCAAGAGCGGGGATAAAACGGGGATTTGATTTGAGTATCTTGCGTATCGCTTACGCGACCGGGAATTCTTTGCCAGTCGCCGGAATAATTCGCGTCTTTTTCTGTCTGGTGTTTCTCGCCGGAACAATATCTGTTGCGGATGCAGCAAAATATGCCGGGCTGGTCATGGATGCCAAAACCGGCAAGGTTCTTTACCAGCACAGGGCCGACGCCAAGCAGTTTCCTGCTTCTCTCACAAAGATGATGACACTCTACATGATGTTCGACGCGATCGAGTCGGGCAAGATGACGATGAAGACCCGCATCCGGGTGTCGAAATATGCAGCTTCCAAACCACCTTCGAAAATTGGCATCAAACCCGGCGGCACCATTTCTGCCGCACAGGCGATTGGCGTCCTGACCACAAAGTCGGCTAATGACATTGCCGCCGCAGTTGCGGAACATCTGGGCGGAACCGAATCAGGGTTCGCCGTGATGATGACCAAGCAAGCCCGCCGGCTTGGCATGAATTCAACCACTTTCAAGAACGCATCAGGCCTGCCAAATTCCCAACAGCTCACTACTGCGCGCGACATGGCGAGACTGGGTATCGCATTGCGAGAACATTTTCCCCAGCATTATGGCCATTTCAGCAAGACCAGCTACAAGTTGGGCAAGCGCAGATATGGAAACCACAATCGCCTGCTGGGTAGCGTAAAGGGAATGGACGGCATCAAGACCGGCTACACCCGGGCATCAGGTTACAATCTGGTTTCGTCTGTCCGGTCCAATGGCCGCTCCATCGTCGCCGTCGTGCTTGGCGGCAAATCCGGCAAGTCGCGTAATGCCCAAATGGTAAAGCTGATCAAGACCTATCTGCCCAAGGCCTCACGCGGGAAAGGCAAACTGCTGCTGGCAAAGCGCGGAAGTTCCGTATTCACAATTGCCAAGATCGAGCTGCCTGAAACCGGTCCACTGCCGCAGTTCAGAAACGCAACAGTTGATCCAGCTTCACAACGCGTCGCGGTTGCCCACATTATCTCTAACGACAATGCGCAGATTGCAAAGAGCAATGATGGCAGTTTCCAGATCTCGGCGATCGAGTTGAAGCTGCGCGAACTGGGTTCCAGACGTATGCCGGTCCCGACTCGGGCGCCATCCACCGAGCGTCCAGACCTGATCCAGACTGCAGCCGTATCCGAATCCAATGCAGGTAGTAGCGAAATCTCCATGTTGAGTGCCTATACAACTCCAGAACCGGCCAGACGCAAGGTCTCCGCCCATCGGTCAGGATGGCAAGTGCAGATCGGTGCAGTTGTCGGTGAAGATTCAGCCTACCGGCTTCTGGCAGAAGCACGGGAAAAGGCGCCAAAACTTCTGGCCAGCCTGGATGATTATACCGAGACCACTGAAAAGAACGGTATTCTACTGCATCGGGCCCGTTTCGCAGGACTGGATTCAAAAACCGCAGCGCGGAACACCTGTAATCAGTTGAAAAAGAAGAGGATCGCCTGTTTGGCGCTGCAAAACTGAGTTTCGATCACGCCAAATGTAGATCGTAACTCCAATTTCCCGGTTTGTAATGTGTAGATGGGAAGAACATGTCAGTTGAGAAGAATATCCTTGGCTTCATTGATTTTGGAAGCCAGAAAAGTAGAGCCACCGCTGTCGGGGTGGATGCGTTTCATAAGCCTCCTATGCGCCTGACGGACGTCGTTCGCACTGGCACCCGGCGAAAGACCAAGAATCTGATAGGCCTCCTCCTTAGTCATGGGGCCAGAGCTGGGCGAGCCAGCATGCCCAGAGTCCGAGTTAGGTTGCGCGTCGTCACGCCAGCCGGGAACCCTGCGGTCAAGGTAGGCTTCAAGTAGAGCGGCGCTTTCCGCGTCCTGGCCGGTCTGCGACAACAGTTCCAGCAATTCGGTCGGTTCAAGCGAAGACAATCGCTGACCTTCACGCTCGCCGGTCAAGATCATGCCATCCATGTCGCCTGTTTCATGATCAAGCTCCATTTCAAACATTGCCGACCTTACGGTTGATTTGGGCGTTGCACCTGAACTCCCCATCGAGCTGACCGAACGCCCGCGGCGCCACAGGGTCAATCCGAATATTCCAAGCGGAATGCCGAGTCCTGCACGGCCAATCAGCGTCAGTGCAGCGCCTGCGAAAATCAGCGAAAACGGCAAGACTGATCTGAGTGCGCTGGCGATGTTATGCGCCGGCACAGTCAATAGTATTGCCGCGGAAGACGCGACAAGCAGGAGAACCAGGAAAAATCCAAAGACGTATGTCACACCAACTCTACCATCATGAACCACTGCCGGGCATTTGTTCGAGTAGTAATCTGGCACCACGTTTGCTGCTCGATTCGAGCGCTTTTCGGCCCGCACTGGCATAGACCGCGATTGCACCGAGCAGATCTGCCAATTCTCGTGCCGAATCGGGCCCCAATCTGAAATATGCGCCGCCTGTCAGCCTGGCCACTTGCCGGAACGTACTTTCGGTCAGCGGGTCATGTCCTTCCTGAAACATGAATGCCCGGACACCTTTCAAGCCGAGTTCGCCAGCGAGATGACAGATGCGGTCTGCGTCTTCCTCCATCGCATCACCAATGAAGACCAGCGCGGAGATTTTCTCGCGCATGTTTTCCTTGGCCGCATGGTTGAAGACCTTGGTAATCTGTGTCTGGCCGCCACGACATGAAATTGTACACATCAGATCACGCAAGGCTTTCGAATTAACAACCCAACGCGATGCCTTGCACTCGCCGAAACCACGGAAATAGACAAGCTGCACACTCAGTCCGCCGATTTTGGAAACCGCTTCGAACATCGACGCCTGGATCTGGCAAGCCCGGTCCCAGGTGGGCTGTCGGCTCATGGTTGCGTCGAGCGAAAAGATCAGACGGCCGGTTCCCGTCGGATCCGTGGATTTAGCAGCTTTGAGAAATGCAGCCACCTCCTGGCTGGACGAGCGCGTGGCAGCTGTTCCGCCAGTCTTCCCGACTACGGCTTTACCGGATTTTGATTGTGTTTTGTCTGCGGTCATAACCTAATAATTGGCATCCGCTTGCCGCGTTGCAAGCGCATATCGCAAAAATGCGCAAAAGCAGGCGTTTAATCGGCCAAAAGTCCGAAATCCTCAGCTGGTTTGCTGGAATTTTGGAGCCACATCTTCCTGGCCCGGGCACGCCTGCGGCCCAAATCATCGATCGGTAGCTTCAGGACCGACAACAGGGCACGAACTTCCTGGCATGCAGCTAAGTGAGACAGTGTCGGGCCCGTCCCTAGGGTATGTTCGTTCATCTCGTCAAGAGCGGTCATTCCGATCGGAAACAGTTCGCGATAGACAACACGCTCGGATATTCCATCTGCCAATCGGCAGCCAAGCCGCATCGAAAGATCCCGCAAACTGCCGGACAGGTTTTCCTTGTTGCGCGAGGTTCCGGGCGAAATCCTGTTTCTGACCACCACCCAGTCGAGCAGCCCGTTATCGACCGTCCTTCGATGACGCCGGGCTTCACGAACCATTTTTGCATAATGGGAAATATCAACGACCTCGGAGGTAGCCGGGTCAATGCGTGCCAGTACGTCGAAGTCGATATAGGAATCGTTGATAGGGGTAACCAACGTATCGGCCATGGAGTGCGCCAAACGCATGACATAGCTGTCATGGCCGGGCGTATCGATCAGAATGAAATCGTGGCCATGCTCGGTCTGAAGCAAAATGTCCTGGAACCTGGCAAGCTCAGTGTTTTCGTTTTCCGTAATGGAATCGCTGAAGGCCCGCTCGAGCTTGAAATGGTTGGGCATGGGCATCCGCAACCCCATGCGCCGGTTCCACATGTTTCTGTTGTCGATATATCTGGAAAGCGAAAGCTGGCGCGTATCGAGATCGATGCTTGCTACCCGATGACCTGCATTCAGTAATGCAACCAATAAGTGCATTGCTGTGGTTGTTTTGCCTGAACCGCCTTTTTCATTACCGCAAACGATCACATAGGCCTGATGAGAAGCATATGCTCGTGAACCAGCGTAATTCATGAACCTAACCATACCCCGACTTCACGCCCCCTAAGAGCAGTAAAAGTCAATTCGGGGAAAACTGCAATAAGCAGCGACAGTTGTTTACCAGAAAGTTTTTACTTTTGGTTAACCATCGCTGTTAAACAAGCAAATCTGCTGAAAATTTGTGCGATACAAATTCAAGCCTGGTAATTTTTCAGACCTTATCCCGCTAAAGTAGACCGAGATTCGCAAGCTCTACTCGAAGCTCCGCCGGAAGCGACTTCGCTGAGTCGGCATCTCCCAAATCACGTGGTGCGTCTTCCTGCTTCAAGTACCGCCAGCCCTGGAATGCCCGCCTTGGCTGCCAGTGGGTCAAGATCAATCTCGGATCAAGTACAAGATCGCATCGCCTTATCCCGTTGCCGTCGGTAAAAGGCCTGATGTCGGTCAGCTCCTGCCTGATTTGAACATTGCCCTTGATCACCCAATAAAGCGAACCGCCATCCAGCAGTTCGTCAATCCGTTTGGGGACCATGCGCGTCGTATGCTTGGGTTCGGTCGGCAGACCCTTCCTGGTGTTTTCCTCATGCTTGAAGTCACGCCATGCCTGCAGTTCTTCCACAGATGAGACACCGACGCAGAGTTTGAGGAGGTTCAAGGCCATGTTGTAAAACTATGGCAGACACATGCAGGGATCAAATCAAGTGAGCCAGGGATTGCTCCGCGACCCGCAATTATCCACAAAAGTTACACGTTGAATCGCCACATGTTATTTCTCAGGCTCGCTGATCTCAGCACCCGCTTCTTTCAATGCAGCAAATCCGCCATCGACATGGGCGACATTTTCGAACCCCATGTCCTTCAACGTCTTGGTGGCCAAGGCTGCGCGCCAACCCATTGCGCAAAAGAGTACATAGTTTTTGTCCTGGTCGGCGAAGACCTCACGGTGATATTTGCTTGTGGGATCAAACCAGAATTCCAGCATTCCACGTGGTGCATGAACCGCATCGGTGATCTTGCCTTCCCGATCAAGTTCCCGGACATCCCGGATATCAACCAGGACCGCGTCACCCGCCTCCTGTTGCTCAAGGGCGTCCTTGGGTTCCAAGACGGCAATCTCCCGATTTGCCTGATCCACGAGCTGTTCGACTGGCGTAATTTTCATGTTGAGCCCCTTGAATGGCAATGGAAATCAAGAAGCATATTTGAGCACGGCCAAATGCATCTAGCAATTACAAATTGGCGCAAACAAAAAGGCCGGCAAACCTGCCAGCCTTTGAAAATCTCGGGTCGCCAATTGCAACCCTGTCAGATGTCGATTTTGATTCTGCTTGCCGAAAATCCCTACTGAGTTGTGGAAATCTGGGCTACTTCAGCAGAACCAAACAGGCCTGCAAAAAACACAATGACCAGGAAAATCGCAACGGCCAAGGCCGCTATATTCCATACCGAACGCTGTGGCCGGTTTTCGACTTGAAGCTCGTCCATTAACAAAAATGCCCCTGTATGTATCGGGTGTCCCCCGTTTTTTCTGTCCGACGTATGTAGAAAAATGGCAAGCAATTCGCAAGCGCAAAAAGAGCTTGACAGCCCGGTTATTCGGCAATGCTGCTATGCAGCAAAGGCATAGGTAGTTATATTTCAACAGGTTACGGAAAACAGCCCATAAAAAGATTCAAAAATACGTCAAAAGACGAAGAGAATCAGTGGTTTATTTGTGTGCGCTGCAGCATTACATTTCAAGAATTTGAAACAAGCCACCGCTTTCATTTAGTTTTTTCATTCTGCTGAAATATGATTGGCGCGCTGGTCGGAGAATGCTAGGTCCAGACCAGGCCACGACCCACACGCTAAGCGGTGTTTAAAATGCAATCTCAAATCGCGATTCCTGCAAAAACTGCGAGAATCAATCTGGTCGATGCGGCACGCGGCGTGGCGCTTGTCGCGATGACGGTCTTTCATTTTTGCTGGGACTTGGCGATGTTTCTATTCATCGATCCAGCAGTGATGACAAGCATGGGCATGGTTTGGTTTGCCCGGTCTATCGCCGGTAGCTTCTTATTTCTCGTTGGCTTCAGCCTGTTTCTGGCACATGGCAAAGAAATTCGCTGGAACAAGTTTGCCAGCCGTCTGATGTGGATTGTCGGTGCCGCCTTGCTGATCACGATCGTGACCTATTACGCGACGCCAGAGGCCTTCATCTTTTTCGGCATTTTGCACAGCATCGCGCTTTCCAGTATTTTTGGGCTTTTCTTCCTGAAGCTGGATTGGCGCCTGACCGCAGTGTTCAGCCTGGTTTTCCTGTTTGGCAGATATTGGTTGTCGAGCCCACTTCTCGATGCACCGATCTGGTGGTGGACCGGGCTCTCCGAGTTCCTGCCGAGATCAAATGATTTTGTACCGATCTTTCCATTCTTCGGGATGGTGCTTGCCGGAATTGCCGTTGCCAATCTGGCCACCCTTAAAGGCTGGACCAGCGAGTTGGCTCAAATTTCCTGCGAAAATCAGTTTTGCAAACTATTGACCTTCATGGGGCGCAACAGCCTGATTTATTATCTGCTGCACCAGCCGATCTTGATCATGCTGGTCTACGGATATGCGCGTATTACCGGGCATATTTGATAAAGGGTGTCACCTCGGCCACCTTGTCGTATAGAAGGCGCCCCTTTTCGTTGAATTCCTGGGTCAACCAATAGACCTGTGCTGCGCCTCGCTCATCGGCAGCAGCATAGACAGCCTCGATCAAGGCGCGTCCTATTCCACGACCACGGGTATTCTTGTCCGTGAACAGGTCGTTGAGATAGCAGCGTGGCTCAGGGGTCCACGTGGTTGCGTGATAGAGATAGTGGGCCAGCCCTACCACCTTTCCGTCCTCAGATTCCGCAACAAGGCAAAACGGGCCGTCGGCTGGCGGTGAAAGCAATCTTTGCCAAAGCATATCTGTTCCTGAACGCAGATCTGCGCCGTAGAACTCCTGATAACCCAGCCACAGCTTTTCCCACGCCTCACGGTCGCCTTTGGAAATCGGGCGCACATTAATCGCCATTTGTCTATTCTCCAGTTTTAGGTTCAAATACACGTAAATGGATCGCGTTACGAGCCGGTAGCCACGGACAATTTCCTGGCGCAGACGGTCCGCGAAACGTAGCAATCGAGAACAGGAATTTGGGACATTCCAATGAAGCAAACCGATGAACGGCCCAACACCATTCCCTGGCCACCGATCGTACTGATCGGGATGGTGGTCGGCGCGGTCATTCTGGACAGGATATTGCCGCTGCCCTTTGCAGGTGGATCAGCTGCCGACATTCTTGCCGGTGTCGGCTTTGTCCTTATCATGCTTGCTGCTGCGCTATATGCCCTGTCGGCGCGAGAACTGCGAAAGCACAATACCGCGATCCTGCCGACCAAGGCTGCAGATCGGCTCGTTACGACCGGGCCGTTCGCAATTACCAGGAACCCGATCTATCTGGCCAATGTGATTGTGCTGTCAGGGATGGCATTGATTACCGGCAATCTATGGATGCTGGCCGCAGCGTTTTTGTGTGGATTTCTGGAATATCATCTGGCGATCAAACGCGAGGAAGCTCATCTCGAGCACAAGTTTGGAAAGGCCTGGCGCGACTATCGCAAAAAGGTCCGCCGCTGGGTCTAATCCCCTCAGGGCATCGAAGGTTTGAAAAACTCGGTCAGGTACTGACGCCGAGCTCTGCAAGACGTGCCAGGCTGGCCTCTTCAACCTGATCAAGTTCGGCGAGGGTTTCCTCAATATCCTTGCGTTTCTGCTCCAACTCGGCCCGCTTTTCCTCAACGCGAGAAACCAGCAGGCGCAATTGACCTGCCTCACCCGGAGGCTCCTTGTACATCTGAAGAATTTCACGAATTTGAGCGATGGAAAAACCGAGGCGCTTGCCGCGCAGAATGAAGCTCAGCAACCTTCTGTCGGAAGGCCGGAACAATCTGGTTCGTCCGCGCCGCACCGGCTTAATCAGACCTTCATCCTCGTAGAATCTGATCGTCCGAGTGGAGACGCCAAATTCCTTTGTAAGATCGCTAATCGTAAAATATTCAGCCACGTCGCAAATGCCGTTCGTTGAGAATTCATAGCGGCCCCAAACCAAAGAATCTGTGATCTGGAACATTCAGTAGAGATCAATTTACGTAAAAGTCAATTGAGCTTCAAACGCTAATCGAATTTGCCCTTGTGCGGCGTAAGCGGTTGTGGGAAACCCGATTATCGGGAATCAATCGCGATTCGGACGTGCTGAAAACGATTGATCTGCCTTCAAATCAGGTTGGGCAAAACGGTATGAAATTCTTCAAGTCGATCTACTCAGCATTCCGACAGATGTTCAATTTCACCGGCAGGGCGAATCGGCGCGATTTCTGGTTCTGGATCTTGTTTGTAATCATCTTCTATCTGCTTTGCAGGATCTTCGAGCTCCAAGTGGTGGCCCCGATGATGGGTTACCTGCCCTATGAGGAAGTAGACATCAGCCCAGTCTCGGACGCATGGCTGATTATCTGCATTATTCCAACGCTTTCTTTGATTGTTCGCCGTGTCCATGATCATGGGAAACCGGGCTGGATGGCCCTGACGATTGTCCCGCTGGCGTGGTGGTTGATCGCCAAAGGTGACAAGGAACCGAACAAATATGGTGAATAACTGAAATTAAAGTGTTTTTTTCCGGTTTTGCCCATTTATGCCTTATTCTCACCGCTTTAAGAATTTTTAAGGCTATTGGTCCCAGTATATTCGGCGACATTAATGTAGGGACAATTTGGGTTCGAACCATGCGTAAATTAAAACTGGTAAGTGCGGTAGCTGCTGCGGCAATGCTGATGATGGGTGTCGGAACAGCGAATGCAGAGCGGATCGAAACGCGGACCTACCTCATTAATGGGTTGGCAAGCGCGGTTCCGTTTATCGGATACGGCTTCGCTAACCTGAAAAACAAGATTCCCGGATCCAAGCTTTACAGCTATCTGAGCCCGGTCGAGGGGGCCGGCGTCATCCAGCCCCAGATCCTTGCCGACATTCGGAAAGCCCATCGCCGTAATCCGGATATCGAAATCAACCTGATTGGTATCAGTTTCGGTGCAAACCTGATCACCCGCATGGCGGCCAATCTTCAAAGAGACGGTATCGAGATCAGCTATATGGGTCTACTGGACGGCTTGCCGCTTGCTCCGGTCACAAGCAATGTACGCCGTGTCGACAACTTCATCTGTACAACACCGGGATGTCTGCGTGACCGCGTCAAACTTGCCCGCGGCAATGATTTGACCATCCACAATTTCTTCAGCTATCGCACAAGCCACATCGCGCTTGGCGACAACAAGCAGATTCACCAGCGCATCATGCACCAGATTACGACAACGCCGATGAATATTGGTGAGCCTACGCTGGACCTGGCCTATACCGCATCCACACAATAAGCCGGTTTGCGGGGCTGGCTATGCTGGTCAGCCCAGACCAAACCACCAGGATGCCAATCCCAAAAATGCAAAAAAGCCAACGACATCCGTTACAGTCGTAACGAAAACGCTTGAGGCAATGGCTGGATCGACCTCGAAGTAGTCCAGCACCATCGGAATCAGTATTCCCGCAATTGCTGCGGAAATCATGTTAAATACCATTGCCGCGGCAATTACCGCTCCGAGCTGGGCGTTGTTGAACCAGAAGGCGGCGGCGACCCCCATCAACACTGCAAAAAACAGGCCGTTCAGAAATCCGACAACAATTTCACGGATGACAATCCGGCGGGCGTTGTAGCTATCCAATTCCCGGGTAGCCAATGCCCTGACGGCAACGGTCATGGTCTGGGTGCCGGCGTTTCCGCCCATGGAGGCGACGATCGGCATCAGAACCGCCAAGGCGACCATGTCCTTGATTGTGCCCTCGAACAGGCCAATCACCATTGACGCCAGTATCGCGGTCGCCAGATTGAGCAGCAGCCACAAAAAGCGCGATTTGGCGATGTCCCAGACGCTGTCTGATAATTCCTCGTCGCCGACACCGGCAAGAAGCTTGATGTCCTCGTCCGCCTCCTGGTGGATGACATCGACGACGTCATCAATCGTCAGAACACCCACCAAACGGTGGTCTTCATCAACTACGGCAGCTGACAACAGATCGTAGCGCTCGAACAGCCGGGCTGCTTCTTCCTGGTCCATATTGACGTCAATTTCGTGGGTGGTTTCACCCATGATTTCTTCGATCTTTGATTTGCGCCCTGTGCGCAGAACCCGGTCAAGGTCTACCGTTCCCAACAGTTTGAATTGCGGGCTTACGACGAAAATTTCGTGAAAACGATCGGGAAGGTTCTTGTCTTCGCGCATGTGATCGATCGTGTGGCCAACCGTCCAATATGGTGGCACGGCGATAAACTCGGTCTGCATTCGCCGACCGGCACTTTCCTCGGGGTATTCCAGTGACCTGCGCAGTCGAAGACGTTCGGCGAATGGCATGGCTGCCAGAATTTTCTCGCGATCGGCGTCTTCAAGATCTTCAAGAATATAGACCGCATCATCGGAATCGAGTTGCCGGAAGGCCCGGGAAATTCTTGAATTCGGCAGCGCTTCGATGATTTCCAACCGGATCGCTTCATCAACCTCGGTGAGCGCGGCCATATCGAAGGAGTCGCCTGCCAGCAGGACGAGTGCCAGGCGTTCGCCGGTTTCCAGCGCCTCAAGCAAATCACCAAGTTCTGCCTCATGTAGGTCAGCGACGGCATTACGGAGTTTCTTGACTTTGCCGGCCTGGAGAAGAGCCTCTATATGCTCCTTGAATTCGGGACGGACGAATCCGTCCTCGTCATAGAACGCATTTTTATGCGCGGTCTCCCGAGAGCCGTCGTCCGGTTTTTCTTCAGTTTCCGTGCTCTCATCCATCGCTTGACCAGCTTAAAGGGACCGGTGAAATTCTTAGTGTTCTATCGCAGACCCATTGGTGTTCCTACGGAATTTTTTGAACGCGATTAACAGTCACCAGAAAATGCCATGTCACGGCACCCGACCAAATTCAGATGAACTTGAAATGTCGTGACAAGGGCAGATCGCGGACACGCTTCCCTGTAGCCGAAAAGACTGCATTTACCAGCGCTGGAATCGCGGGCGGCGTACCCGCTTCACCTGCACCACCCATGGGTCTGTCAGCGTCGATCAGCTCGATTTCGATATCCGGGCATTGGTCCATGCGCAGCATTTCATATTGGTCAAAGTCACGCTCCTGGATCGCACCGTCCTTGTAGGTGATTTCCTGACTTATAGCGGCAGAGAATCCGAAAACAATCCCGGAGGATATTTGTGACTCTACAATCCTCGGATCCATGACCTGCCCGACGTCTGCTGCGCACCAGACCTTGTCTATCTTTATCTGGTCCTCCTTGCTGGTAACCTCGACAACCAGCGCCACCCAGGTTCCAAACGAGAAAGTCTGGGCCAGACCGAGCCCCTTGCCATCCGGCAAGTCCCTCCCCCAACCGGACATGTCCGATACCTTCTGCAACATTTTTATTGCCGAAGGATGATGCGCCAAAAGACGCAGACGCATACCCAGCGCGTCAATGCGCCCGGCATGTGCTACCTCGTCGAGAAAACACTCCTGAAAAAATGTATTGAAGGATGCGCCGTTTGAACGCCAAAACCCTACCGGTGGCGCAAGATCACATTTGTGCGCGGCGACCCGGTAATTTTCGATGGCATAGGGCTGATCATGGGCACCTGCCGTCAACATCTGGTCGGATCCGGCCCAAAACCAGTCCGGATAGGACCGTTTCATGAAACTTTCCAACACGGATGGGGAGGCAACCTCTATTTCTACCGCATCGGGTAGCTGGCGTCGTTTTATTCTGGCTTGCATGTTTGCGACCGCCGGCGGACGGCAAATCTCATGTGCCATGTCCTCACTTCGCGACCAGACGACATTGATAGGTTTGCCTTCGGTATGTTTGGCCATTTCCAGCGCAACCAGAGCAAAATCCGAATCCAGTCGCCGGCCAAAACTACCGCCGCAAAACGTTGTGTGAATCAGAACGTTTTCAGGCTCCACGCCTGCGTGGGTCGCAACCAGGGATCGCAAGATCGTTGGCGCCTGACTGGCGGTCCATACTTCCACAAAACCGCTATTTAGGCGTGCGGCTGCATTGATTGGCTCCATGCAGGCATGGGCAAGGAACGGAACCGAATATTGTGCTTCGACAATTTCACTGCGAGGCGCGTCGGCGAGAATCAGCGCTGTGTTGCCCTCTTCGCGCAAGACGAAGTCTGCCGGCTCTTTCAGTTTCTTTTTGAGCTCGGCATTCATTTTTGTACTGTCGGCCGGATCTACCGGCACTTCCCACTCAGCTGCGAGTGCCTCAGCTCCCTTGAATGCTGCGTATTGCCCGGTGGCGATCACGCCATATCCGGTGCCGTGGGGCAGATAGATCGGAACGATCTTGACGACACCGGGCACGTTCATGGCGGCGGCTTCATCGACTCGGGTTGGCAGCGATTCTGTACCCGGCCCCAACCTGACGGCGCCATAAAGCATTTCCGGCAAATTCCAGTCAGTGCCATAGATGGCGGTACCCGTGACTTTCTCCGTAAAATCGACGCGTGGTTGGGATTTTCCGAGAATTTTCCACTGACTTTGCGGTTTCAGAGAAATATTGCTGGGAACATTCTGTTTTGCCGCCCTTTTGCTTAGCTGACCATAAGTGGCAGAGTAATCGCTGGTAGGGTCGATCACTGTGCCGTTCTCAGTGATGAAAGTACGAGCGTCAGCGTTCCATTCATCTGCTGCAGCCGCAACCAGCATTGCACGCAATACCGCTCCTGCATAACGCATCCTTTCAAACCCGTCCCTGGCCGATGTGGAACCTGCCGTAATCTGTATACCCAACAGCTTGCCTGTTGGTGCTTTCAACGTGCGAGCGGCACCAGCAAGCATGCCCTGATCAAAATCAATAAAGGGAACCAGTTCCTCCAGAACGGCTGTGTTGTAGTAAGCGCTATCGACCGGTCCGCCTTCCACCTTGATTTGTTCCAGCGAAACATCAAGCTCTTCAGCGACATAGGCAGCAAGCGTCGTGTGCACCCCCTGCCCCATTTCTGTCCTGGGAACAATTATCGTGATCTCGTTTCCGTGGCCAATCTTGACATAGGGAGCAAATGCGACTTCGTCGGGTTTCAGCTCCTGTTCCAGGGGATTTCTGGCCGGTTTGGTTACGAAATATCCAACGGCCAATCCGCCGGCAATTGCTGTTGCGCCCAGCAGGAACGTCCTTCTGGCGATATCAACAGCCTTCATGTTCCGCTCCTGAGCAATTTTGCGGCCCGTTTGATGGCAGCACGGATTCTGGGATAGGTACCGCACCGGCACAGATTTCCGCGCATTGCATCATTAATTTGAGCATCAGATGGGCTGGGAGTTTCCGCCAGCAGCGCGACTGCAGCCATGATCTGGCCTGACTGGCAATAGCCGCAATCCGGCACCTGCTCGTCTATCCAGGCTTGCTGAACCGGATGCAGCTCCTCTGACGCACCGATCCCTTCAATTGTCTGAACTTCCCCGGTCAATTCTGCGATTGTCTTTTGGCAAGCGAGTTCAGACTTTCCGTCAATGGTTACGGTACATGCGCCGCAAGTCGCCGAATCGCAGGCATATTTGGTGCCCATCAACCCGAATTTGTCCCTCAAAACCCAAAGCAAGGGCATCGTCGTATCGTCCCCGACATCATACCAGCGCCCATTCAGCTTCATCAGCATCGCAACAAATCTCTTCCCGCTCGCGGCGTTCAGCCGTTACGCCCGCATGATGCCCGTTCCGTTGCGATTCCTGCAAGCACGATTTGACGCATTCCAAAGATCTGTTTGTTAGTACGATGAAAACTGATGCCGGTTACGAATTATTTACTGTGTGCGCAAACCAGAAATTAAGCCCGATAGCGTAACAGAGAGTGCAAGGGGATTTTATATGCAACCCAATACGATGCTCCGACAGGTAGACTGCGGAAACCCAAGTAAAAGCACGGATGAACCGCGCGAAATCAGTCAAGGTCGAGTCATCGATTGCAATGGCACGCACTCGATTATCGCTGCCGATGTAAAAAATGGCGACAGCTCAAAAGAGAATTATTGGGCCGTCGGGCAGCTGATTTCCATTCAAGAGGGCGAAAATCGGGTTGTTGGTCAGGCTTTCAAGGTGGATACGCCTTCGGAGGTCTGGGCTGACCACGAAGAAAACCAGATAAAGATCCATATCGAATTGGTAGGCGAAATCCAGAATCGTGATGGAGACCGCCGTTTCACGTCCGGTATCACCAATTATCCGCGCATGGGTGCGCCTGCACAACGTATTCGCAAGAGCGATCTGGAAGCCATTTATAAAAGCGAAGGCGACGATACAATCAAGATTGGTCAAGTGACCCAGGAATCATCGATTCCGGCAAAGATCAATCTGAGCAAGTTGCTGACGCGGCACTTTGCGGTTGTCGGATCGACCGGTGTTGGCAAATCAACATCTGTATCGCTGCTCATGCGGAAGATCATTGAGAAACGCAAAGAGTTGCGGGTTATCATACTGGATCCCCATAACGAATTTACCAGTGCGTTCAAAAGCGAATCTATCATCAAGGATGCATCCAATCTTCAACTGCCATTCTGGTTGTTCCGATTCGAAGAATTCACCGAAGTCATATTTCGGGGCCAAAAGGGCTTTGATGTCGAAGCCGAGATTCTGCGTGACCTCGTTGTCGAAGCCAAGGAACGGTATGTTCAGGGCGAGGAAAAACCAGGTGCGCTGGTTCGCAAGAGCTCGGCAGTCAACGGCTACACGGCTGATTCGCCGGTGCCCTACAGAATTGTCGATCTTCTGAAGGTCATCGATGAACATCTGGGCATGTTGGACAAGAAATCGGAAAAACCGATTCTGAAGGCCTTGCATGACCGTCTGACATCGATCAGCAAGGATCCTCGCTTCCAGTTCATGTTCGGTCAGTCCAGCACCGGTGGCGACCGGATGAAGAGCATCATTGCCGATCTGTTCCGCGTACCGCAATACGATAAACCAATCTGCATCGTGGAAATGTCGGGCCTGCCCAGCGAGGTCGTAAGTTCTGTCGTTTCGGTGCTTTGCCGAATGGCGTTTGATCTCGGACTTGCAAGCCAAGGCGGTATTCAGACCTTGGTAGTCTGCGAAGAGGCGCACCGCTATGTGCCGGCCAACACAGATGCCGGATTTTGGCCAACCCGCCAGGCAATCGCACGGATTGCCAAGGAAGGCCGAAAATACGGGGTCTATCTTGGTGTAATAACCCAGCGGCCCAGCGAACTGGATCCAACGATCTTTTCACAGTGCAATACGGTTTTTGCGATGCGGCTGTCCAACCAGGCTGACCAGAAAATCATCGGCGGTGCAATGACAAATGGCGCCCAAAGTACGGTCGGGTTTCTGGCTTCAATCGCCAACCAGGAATGTATAGCCTTTGGTGAAGCGCTGAAAACACCAATGAGGCTGACCTTTGAGACAATTCCCAAGGAATTGCTTCCCGGCAGCAATATTTACGATGTTCAGGAAGCGGTACGAAACGGTCGCGAAATTGACATTACCGATGTGGTCCAGCGCATGCGTGGCGGATCGAGCGCGTTAATCGACGCAGAAGAGGCCGAATTAATCGAATCAGCCCGACAGGTTGGTGTGCCTCAAAGAGAGGCTGGCCAGGCGGGTGATCTACCTCCGGCACCGCTGCCCCAGGCTGGTTCGCCTCAAAGAGCAAACGGTGTTAACGGGACCGCGTCCCAAATCGAGTTGAAAACACCTCCGCGCCCCGAACCGCCATCACCGCGGTTCTCATCACGTCCGGCACCACCGCCGGCAAGTCCGCGCGCGAGCAAGCCGCCGGAGCCGCCAGCAGGAGAAGCGCCCAAGCGCAGCGGCAGCGCCAATGACCTGATCAGTGCTTTCCGATCGAAATAATCTGAACGACAAAACTTAGCTTGATTGCATAATCATTGCCCGTTGGCACTGACTATCCAGTGTGACCAAAAAAACCAGTTCTTGGTGCGATCCCGTGACGGATTCTCGTCCAGTTCTGGCTATTTCTAGCTGATTTAACTTGCAAATTTCCTGCCAAGGCGTCAGGAGTTTCCCTAACCGCCAATAGTCCAGGGGCTGCCTATGCACGCAAAGGACAATATGGCTGATTGCTGCAATTACTCGGTTTCAATGCTGAGATTGCCCGACCCAAGAGACAATTATCTTCGTTGGAGATCGATGTAATGTTGCTCCGTTTCGTCAAAGAGCCGCTTGTTCAGTTTATTTTCCTCGGATTTGTTGTTTTCGCATTGTTTTCGTTTACCGAGCAAGGCGCCTCGGAACCGGAAAACGATACCATCACAGTCGGGCCCGGCCAGATTGCCCATTTGAGAGAAGTCTTCACCAGAAGCAGGCAGAGACCACCCACCCAACAGGAGCTTGAGGGGCTCGTCGCTTCGTTTGTGAAGGAGGAAGTCAATTACCGTGAGGGCCTGAAATTGGGCCTTGACCGAGACGACACGATCATTCGCCGCCGCATGCAGCAGAAAGTGGAATTTCTGATGGAGCCAAATGCGAGCGAGCTGGAAGTGACCGATGAAGTGTTGGCGGAATATCTGAAGGAGAACCAGGAAAAATTCAGAATTCCAGATTCCTATAAGATACAGCAGCTATTCTTCGATCCCTCAAAGCGCAGCGACCCCATTTCCGATGCCACCGGTGTTCGTGACCGACTGACTTCCGATGCCGAGTTTGCAGATGTTGATCAGCTCGGAGATCCGACATTACTGCCTGCCAGTCTTGAATTGTCACGAATTGATCGGATAGCGGCGAATTTCGGGAATGAATTTGCCGATGCTCTTGCCTATGCCGAGGTTGGCACCTGGGCGGGCCCGATCAAATCGACCTATGGCGTTCACCTGGTGCTGGTAGACGAACATGTTGAGGCACGTGATCCATCTCTCGAAGAGGTTCGCAGAGCCGTGGTCCGGGATTGGCAAACAAGGAAACGACGCGAAATAGCCGACAGCCGATATCAACAATTGCTGGACGGTTATGATGTGGAAATTGTCTGGCCTGAGAGCGAGGGTTCAAGTAACGGCAACCAAACGACGGATCAACAAGGATGACCCGGTTACTCGCGGTAATCGCATTCCTGGTAACATTTCTTGCCGGTCATAACGCAATAGGGCATGAGCTACGACCAGGCTATCTCGAAGTCACCGAGACAAGCCCAAACAGCTATGATCTGCTGTTCAAGGTGCCGACAAACGGCCAACTTCGTCTACCCTTATTCGTGGCATTGCCAGAAGAATGTATTGAGACGTCGCCGATCGTATCCTCCCGAATTGACACTGCAGATATCAGCCGCTGGAAATCGGCTTGCACCGATGGTCTTGCCGGAAAAGAGATTGCGATCGACGGTCTTTCAGCGACCTATACCGATGCGCTGATACGGATCGTGAACCTGGACGGCACAGTGCAGACGTCACGAATTACACCGGATAATCCGATCGTATTAGTGGCTGCCTCACCGTCTGCCGGTGAAACCGCATATACCTATTTCATCCTTGGTGTGGATCACATCATCTTCGGATTCGACCACCTGCTTTTCGTATTTGCGCTGCTCCTGTTGATTGGTGATTTGCGCAGCCTGTTTTTGACGATTACCGCCTTTACGGTTGCCCATTCGATCACGCTTGCGTTGGCGGCATTGGGTTGGTCGTCCGTTCCTCAACCGCCGGTCGAGGCGCTGATTGCGCTTAGCATCTGTTTTGTGGCGGCAGAAATCGTGCGCAAGGAGCGCGGAATAATTGACTTTACGGCCAGTCATCCCTGGAGTGTCGCCTTCCTTTTCGGCCTATTGCACGGATTGGGTTTTGGCGGCGCCCTGCGGGAACTCGGATTGCCGCAAAAGGATGTTCCGCTGGCGCTTCTGACCTTCAATCTTGGTGTCGAGGTCGGGCAATTGCTGTTCGTTGCTGTTGTTGTGACTATCGGACTGGGAATCAAGAAACTGTTCAATGCCGAGTTGTCCTGGAAACGAAGCCTGCTCGCCTATGGAATCGGGATCGTCTCGGCAACCTGGTTCGTGCAGAGGATATTCAGTTTCTAGAATGTTCCCAAAATGTCACAGGTGCCCATTTTTTGGGCCTGTTCGCCTGATTTACCTATTTGCCAAAATGATAATACCGTATCTTTTTCCTGCAATCTTACTGAATCGGTGGGACGACAGGCTTAAATGGATGTTCGAGCATCTGATTGCCTGACAAGACGGTTCGGTCAACGGGAAAATCGGGCGTATTCCATGCAGATCAAAAATAATAAAATAATTGCAGGAGCAGCGGCTCTTGGA
The DNA here is from genome assembly GCA_028289365.1 of Salaquimonas sp. GTDB lineage: Bacteria > Pseudomonadota > Alphaproteobacteria > Rhizobiales > Rhizobiaceae > BOKV01. Next base: position 35,787 of record JANQQM010000229.1, read on the forward strand.
ACGGTCTTCTTGTCACAATCGGCATTCGCGGCAGATCCGATCGAAATCGAGGAAGATCCCGTACCTGTTGAAGAGCGAATTGATACCGGATGGAGTCTGGCGATTGACCCGCTTTATACTTGGTTACCGGGCATGAATGGCACTCTCGCCGGCGCCAATGGAAACTCTGTCAGCTTCGATGTCACTACCAAGGACATACTCGATAATTTCGATGAGTTCCTGCATGCGCTTGACGGGCTTTACATGGGCTCTGGTGAAATACGGTACAACCAGTTCGGTTTACTGTGGGATGTTGTCTATCTTGATCTGAGCGCTTCTGCGGAATTTGGAAACGTTATCAATGGTGCGCTGGATGCCAGTTTTAGTGTGACTATGGCAACAGTTGCAGGTAGTTACCGAGTGTATGAATCTGCAACCGGCCACGCTGATGTATTTGCCGGCGCCACGTTCCACGACGTAGATATCTCCTTAGATGTCACAGTTGGACCGCTATCTGCGAACCCATCCGCTGGGGATAGTTGGGTTGATCCCATAATTGGTGTCAAGGGCCTCCATTACCTGAACCCCAACTGGTTCGTGAAAGGCCGTGCGGTCTATGGCGGATTTGGTGTCGGATCCGACCATTTTTATGATGTCGGCGGCTTTGTCGGCTACGAGACAGCAAGAGGTACCCAGATCTATGGAGGATGGCGTGTTGCCGATACGGACTATTCAAGCGACGACTTTGAATGGGACGTCCAGTTCACCGGGCCAATGCTTGGCTTCACCTTTAGGTTCTGAGCGAATTCGCCCGATCTGATACCGGACAGCATTCCCCGCACCGAACGATTGGTTTCGTGCATGATTTTTCTGGATTTTAGTGGTGCGGTCGAGAAGACTCGAACTTCCACCCGTGTTACCGGACAGCGACCTCAACGCTGCGCGTCTACCAATTCCGCCACGACCGCACTTGCCGAAAAACGGTCTTGATCCAAGACCATATCGGCCTGGCGCATGTAGCAAAAGCACGCGGCTGAAACAAGGGCAATCTGCAACCAAAACCGATTGAACAACGGCAATGGCGACAATCATTGCCAATTGACCATTGGGCGCGCTATTGGTTGCCTGATGAACACCATTCTCAATACAGGTACAGTTCCTGCATCAAGCTCTGACCGACCGGTCATGGCCGCTTTGTCCTCCTCGCCACCGGTTGGATGGGAGGTCACTGACGGGTTGACAGAATATGAGGCCGCGGTTTCCCGTATGGAGTTGCTCGCTTCGGAAATCGCCGCCGGAAAGGCAGATGAGCGCGTCTGGCTTGTGGAACACCCTCCCCTTTATACGGCGGGCACCAGCGCCAAGGATGACGGCCTTCTTGAGCCGGACAGATTTCCGGTTTTTCAGACAGGTCGTGGCGGAGAATATACCTATCACGGGCCCGGTCAGCGTGTTGCCTATACCATGCTGGACCTGAAACGAAGAAAGCCCGATGTCCGTGTGTTTATTACGACGCTCGAAGACTGGATTATCGCCACGCTTGCGGACTTCAACGTTCGAGCAGAACGTCGTGCCGGGCGTATAGGGGTCTGGGTCGAGCGACCCGACAAACCGCCCATGCAGGACGGCAGCATGCGGGAGGAGAAGATTGCTGCGATCGGGATCCGCCTACGCCGTTGGGTCAGCTTTCACGGCATATCCATCAACGTGGATCCCCATCTAAGTCACTTTGATGGAATCATTCCGTGCGGAATTGCCGATTATGGGGTTACCAGCCTGGTGGATCTTGGCATTCCGGCGAGCATGGATGACGTTGATGTCGCGCTAAAGCGGAATTTCGAGCGGTATTTCGGCGATATTGGCTAATCGCCGAAATTTGTTTCCGTACGAGCCTGGATCAATCAGGCGGAGATCGCTTCCTTGTCCATCAAGTCCTGGACCTTTGGATCGACGTCATGGCTTTCCCGCTTCAGGAAACTCAATAGGGCGCGTTCATTGTCGTGGATCACGCCGTCGGCATGCAATCTGTCGATCAGCCACTGAGCTTCTGCCGCATCCAGTTTTTCAGCCTCTAACTCGGCACGGGCCTGCTTCTCGTTACGGATCTTCCAGGCTTTTTCAATCTGGCTGTGTGCATCATCGAATATACCGTCAAAGAAGCCGCGGGAGAACATGCCCTTAATGCCGGAGACGGCGCCAGCCAATGTGCCCGCTACATCAGTATCGGTATCGTTCAGCCACTCTTCGCGGGCCAAAGCCTCGATACGCGACGGTGCGCCATAAGTGGCCGCTGCCAGCAGGTAATTGCCGATTGCCTTGACGAAGAGTTCCCTCCAGGCCGGGTGATTTCCTTCCGGAGCCAGCGCATCATTGAGGTCGAACAGGAATTCCGCTTCGGTCTTCGAAATGGAGATACCGCCTTCACCACCAAAGGCATAGAGCACAGCGCGGATCAATTCCACTTCAGCCTCGCCAATGACACCCATTCGCAGCGTACGCCCGTTGGCTAGCGGTCCCTCGCCTTCAAGTACGGCATGGGCGATCTGATCCAGCGTAAAGCCGACCAGCACCTCTGGTGAAGATTGTGACTTCGACAAAATGCGGACCAACAGTTCAAGCTCGTTCGCTGCCTCAACGCGTCCATCGGCCTTTACTGCGTCAATTATCCACTGGGCGTTGTCGACAGTAACATAACCGCGCGGTTCTGCCTGATTCACGGTGTAATCGGTTAAAGCCTCGACAAAAAATTCGTTCCATTCGGGGCATTTGTCCTGGACGCGGGTATTCAATGCCAGCAAAGCATCGGCTTCCTGGATGGAAACCACGCCGTCGCGGAAGACTTCACCACGAAAATAGAGGACATCCTGTGCGCTGATCTTGTTTTCCTCAGCGAGAATACCCGCGAATCCGTTCGCGCCGATATTTGTCTCGTTCATCTTTAGCCCTTCCGTCGAAAACCGTTATTTCAACGAATGCTACAGGATCACATTTGATATTTGGCGAAGGAACAGGGTTAATAATCAGTAAATAAAACAATGGCTTATGCAAGGTCGACGGCCCTTCGTCAGGCAAAATTTCAGAATCAAGTGTTCGTAATTTGAATCAACGAAACGCCCCAGCGCTTTGAAAAACTGTGTCTTTTTGAGTTTCGGCTAGGACAGGGATTTAAGCATTGCGACTGCAGCCTTGAACTCCTGCTCCCTGATATTACGCCGGGTAGCGGCCACATCATCTTCGCCCCAGTGTTCAATATTCCAGTCTTCGTCGACATGGGCGGCTGTCCAAACCTGATCTGATGAAAGGAATTCGCGAGCAATTGCCAGAGCGAGCATTGCAGAACCCGTCAATGAGGTAATGGTGTGGAGACAAGCCAGGGAAATGGTATCTTCGTGGGCTCGCAGGCCGGCGGAGAATACCGAGATTGCTTCTTTCGGCTGGGCAACATGAACAATGCCTTCTGCCAGAATGAAGTTTGCGCCCAATTCGTCACGCAGCCAATCCAGAACCGGGTCCCAAGTTTGGGCCTGACGCTCAACCAGACCGGCAGGCGCGTCAGCTCGGTATAAAAGAAGATCGGACGATGCGAATTTGAGAATGTCCTCGAAAACAGCCTGCGGGTCGCTCGCAACCCCGTCCAATGCGGTATTGGCTAATCGGGTCGCCGGCATTTTGGCGGGGTCGATCTCGGTTTCCTGCGCATCGAATTCATCGGCAATCAACCTGGCCGTATTTTCAAATGGCAAAACCAAGTCTGACCGCGCCGGCGTCTTGATCGGTTTACCGTCAAGAAGCACCGCAAATCCGTTTGGTGTTTCGGAAACTTCGACGGTCTTATAAAACCGTTTTGGCAGCGGTGTTTTCATGGCCTGTTGCGCGGTCTTGACCGGATCAGCCCCCTGCCCGAGTACTTCTTCAAATATGTCACGCATTGTCTTCTCCCGCCAGCTCCTGGTCGAATGCAAGCAAGTTGAATGTCTGTTCCATATGGGGCGGCAGCGGTGCGGAAACATCGATCATACCGCCATCTGGATGCGGAATTCGAATTTGTCTTGCATGCAAATGCAGGCGTTTTTGAATGCCGCCGGGAAACTCCCAGTTTTCAACATCAAAATATTTTGGGTCCCCGATAATCGGATGACCGATGCTGGCGGTATGCACTCGCAATTGATGCGTGCGACCGGTAATCGGTGAAAGTTTGACCCAGCTCAGGTTTTGGCCCGCGGTTTCCAGTACCTCATAGACCGTTTCGGCATGGTCGGCATCCGGTTCGCCGTGATTGGCGACGCGCATGCGATCTCCTTCTTCGGTCCTTTCCTTGACGAGCCAGGTGGATATTCTTCCCTCGCGTTTTCTTGGAACGCCACGACAAACAGCCCAATATATTTTTTCCGTGTCGCGATGGCGGAAAGATTTGGTTAGTTCAGCGGCGGCACCTCGTGTCCGGGCGACAACTAGCACGCCGGAAGTATCGCGATCCAGGCGGTGTACGAGTCGTGGCTTCTCTCCCTTTTTACTGCGCATCGATTCCAACATCATATCAATGTGCCGCGATACGCCTGATCCACCCTGAACCGCCAGACCGGCAGGCTTGTTAAAGACAAAGACTTTCTTGTCCTGATAGAGCATCATGTCATTGAGGACGTCGGCATCGTTGCGGTCGCGAATGGTCGTAGCGGTCATATGGTGACTGCGGTTCTTACCTGATGCTCCCAGACCCGTTACCATGGGTGGCAGGCGGACAATCTGGTCTTTCGACAGTCTTGTGTCCGACTTGACCCGACCACCATCAACTCTGATCTGGCCAGAACGCAGTAATTTTTGCAATTGGCCAAATCCCAGTCCCGGGAAATGCAATTTGAACCAGCGGTCGAGACGCATTCCCGCTTCGTCTGCATCGACCGGCCTGTTTTCGACGGCGCTCATGCCGCGCTCCGTATCAACCAAAAGCCGGTCATGATGGCCAGCAAAGATATCACGACGCTTGCCAAGGCATAGGCAATGGCAATTGCCGGCGTGCTCTCACGCCAAAGCAACACAAAGTCGAGCGAGAAGGCAGAAAACGTCGTAAACCCACCCAGAAAACCGGTCGCAAGAAGCAGGCGCAGTTCGTTCGTGCTGCCGCCAGTGCGCCGCACCAGCCAGCCGACCAGCAGGCCCATTAGCAGCGACCCGAACACGTTGACGAAAAGCGTCCCCCAGGGAAAACCCAGGCCGAACAGGCGGATTGCCGCAAGATTGGACAGGTGGCGGGCCACGGCACCGCAAGCGCCACCGGCAGCAACGATCAAAATATGGTACATGGCAAAGTCTGATAACCGGTTTGTGCTTCCCGCGAAAGACCGCATATCCGAAATAGGCGATCTAAGCGAAAATTCAAAAAACGGTTTTCAACCTTTCCATGTCGACTTTGACGAGCGGAGTTTCGCTAACAGACCTGTATTTCGCATAGTGCAAATGTAAACGGAGCGACTTCGCCAATCCGAGAAGCGTCAAACATGCGGCCATCGTCGCACTGGACACGGGCTTCGTAGGTGGGTTGTCCACCCAACACGCCCTCCTGCATTCTGACGATATAGATGACCTCGCATTGCTTTTCAGCCGCGATCTGGAAATTCAGGTCTTCGAGCCAGGCTGGGTCTGTCGATTGGGCAATTGCGCTATTTGACAACAGGAAAAGAGAGAATACGGAAACTAGACAAGTTTTCAGCATCAATACCTCCATTGGTTGGAGGCAGGATGCGCCAAGTTCGCCAGACCGGCATTGATCGGGGTCAACTTCCACCGGAAGAACGGTTCTTCCTTAGGTTTTCCCAATACTGCAAACGCTTGTAAATCTCACGTTCAAAGCCGCGTTCGGGCGGATTATAAAACTTCATTCGGCCCATTTCCGTCGGGAAGTAGTCCTGACCCGAAAAGGCATCCGGCTGGTCATGGTCATAGAGATATCCATCGCCATAGCCTTCACCCTTCATCAGCTTTGTCGGAGCATTCAGAATGTGCTTGGGCGGGAGCAGGGAACCGTGCTCGCGGGCTGCCCGCATTGCTGATTTATAGGCTGTATAGACCGCGTTCGATTTTGGCGCGCATGCCAGATAGACACAGGCTTGAGCCAGTGCGAGTTCTCCTTCCGGAGAACCGAGGAAATCCCAGGTCTGCAGGGCAGAATTCGCAATTGCCAATGCCTGCGGATCGGCATTGCCGATGTCTTCACTTGCCATGCGTATCATCCGCCGCGCGATGAAGTGACGGTCTTCTCCGGCATCCAGCATTCGCGCCAGATAGTATAGGGAGGCATCCGGATCCGAGCCGCGTACGGCCTTGTGCAGTGCGCTGATCAGATTGTAATGACCGTCCTGGCCTTTATCGTAGATCGGGGCGCGGCGCTGGAGAATTTCCTGTAACTGGGCTTGTGAATAGACTTCACCGCTTTCTACAGTCCGCCAGACTTCTTCTGCCAGCGACAGGACTGCACGGCCATCTCCATCGGCCATTCCAATCAGCATCTTTCGCGCTTCGGGATCAAGCGGCAGGGATTGCTCGAGAAACTGTTCGGCGCGGACAAGAAGCTTTTCCAGGCTTTCTTCGCCTAACGACTTGAAGGTCAGGACATTGGCTCTGGAAAGCAAGGCGGCGTTTAACTCGAAGGATGGATTTTCCGTCGTCGCACCGACCAGCACGATCGTTCCATCTTCCATGACCGGAAGGAAACTGTCCTGTTGTGCCCGGTTGAAGCGATGAATTTCATCGACAAACAGCATTGTCGTCTTGCCATTTGTCCGGCGAATTCGGGCAGTCTCGAAAATTTTCTTGAGATCGGCAACACCGGAAAAAATCGCCGATAGCTGCTCGAATTCCAGGTTTGTTTCGTCGGCGAGCAGCCTCGCAACGGTTGTTTTGCCGGTGCCGGGCGGCCCCCAGAAAATCAGGCTGCCGAGCGTGCCAGAGGCAATCATCCGGGTAAGTGAGCCCTGCTTACCAGTCAGATGTTCCTGCCCGACAACTTCACCGAGCGCTGCTGGCCGCAGACGTTCTGCCAGGGGTTGATAACCACTTTGGTGAGGTTCTGGATCGCTACCGAATAGGTCCGCCATTGGAGCTACGGGATTCGAACAGCTATCTGCGATATTGCCGCAGGAACCCACCCCTGCGTTCAAATACCAAATATTCTCCGCCGCGTTCGACAACGAATTGCCAGGAATGAGAATCCTTGCTCACTACCCGCTGGAGGTGGCGGGTATCCTTGATCTCAGTTCCATTGACCTCACGAACGACATCCCTTGGACGGATACCATTAAAAGATGCGGGCGAATTTGCGCCGATTTGCAGGACAACGACGCCATCTTCAATATTCGTTATGCTGTATTCCTGGGTAAGCGCCGGCGAAACGTTTGCTACCTTGGCTCCCCAAAGCGGCGAACCCTCAGGCATGTCGCGGATATCCCTTGGCGGATCTTCCGGCGGTGCCACCAGGGCGATCTGGATTTGGCGCCGTTCCCCGCGAGTCAGCACATGGACCGTCGCCTTGTTGCCAACGCCCAGCGTATCCAGGCGATAACCCAAAGCGTCGGGATGATTGACTGCCCGATCGTTTACTCTCAGGACCACATCGCCAATTTTCAGATCGGCGTCCTCTGCCGGGCTGCCGCTTGTCACAGCAACCACCAGCGCGCCGCGCGGACGCCGCATTCCAAGGCTTTCTGCAATGTCGGAAGTCACGTTCTGGAAGGAAGCACCGATCCATGGGCGTGTGACCTTATCACCGGTCCTTGCAGAATTAAGCACAACGCGTGCCATATTGGCGGGAACCGCATAGCCAATCCCGACGGATCCGCCTGACTTTGAAAAGATCATGGTGTTTACGCCAATCAGGCGACCCTGCATGTCAACCAATGCGCCGCCGGAATTGCCGGGATTGATCGAGGCATCGGTTTGTATGAAGAAGCCGTAATCGTTGACGCCCGACAGGGTGCGCGATACCGCTGAAACGATGCCGCTCGTAACCGTCTGGCCGACACCGAACGGATTGCCGATCGCCAATACAAGATCGCCGACTTCGACATCTTCTGAATCACCAATTTCAATTGGTTGGAGATCCGACGCATCTTTTGCCTTCAAAACCGCAAGATCGGATTTCTTGTCGGTGAGAAGGATTTCGCATTCAAACTCGCGCCCGTCGGCAAGAACGATGTTGATCGTGTCCATCTTTTCGATGACGTGGTTGTTGGTCAGGACGACGCCGTCGTCGCTGACAATTATACCCGAACCGACAGAGGTGCGACCGCGCCTGCGTTGCGGTACGCCGAAGAAACGCTCGAAAATCGGATCGCCGGCAAATGGCGACCGGACATTGCGGGCGCGCTGCTTGCCGTAAACATTTACAACCGAGTCAGAAACTTTCTTTACGAGGGGTGCGAATGAAAGCTGGATCTCTGCCCGTGCAGTCGGAACCTGCCGCTGCACTGTGCTCTCAGTCTGAGCAGTTTTACGGTTTTCAGCCTTTTCTTCACCCGGAAACAGGCGATCGATTGTCTGCTTGAACATGTCGTCAATGCCGTATTCGGCAGTGGCAGGAACAACCGCTATCAGTGTTACGGCCAGCATTACGGCAATCAGTGAAGTCGGGCGAATGGTCAAGACGAATCTCCAAATGTGGCGTAATCGCAAATCAATGCGTCTATATAGTCAACATGACCTCATGAAAAAAGCGACATAAGGCACAGAGCATGCAAAAAACCGGGCAGCATGGCTACCCGGCTTCGAAGTTTCAGCGCATTGGTGGTTAATCAGGTTGCTGGTACCTGATCCTGTTCCTCCTCCGCCTCGATGCGGGCAAGGTCCTTGGCACCACGCGCTTCGGTATCACGGTCGACCAGTTCAATTACCGCCATCGGAGCATTGTCGCCATAGCGGAAACCAGCCTTCAAGACCCTGGTGTAGCCGCCATTACGGTCCGCGTAACGGGGTCCGAGGACGTCAAACAGTTTCCTTACCTGCTCGAGGTCACGCACACGGGAAATTGCCTGGCGCCTGGCATGCAGGTCACCGCGTTTGCCCAGGGTAATCAGCTTGTCGACGACTGATCGAAGTTCCTTGGCTTTCGGCAAGGTTGTTTCGATCTGCTCGTGCTCGATCAGCGCTGCGGCCATGTTGGCGAACAGCGCCTTGCGGTGACTTGCTGTACGATTCAGTTTCCGGCCTTGTTTACGGTGGCGCATGGCGCTCTCCCTCTTTCTATGGGTGACCTGGCACTTAAGATCACCCTTTGTTTATGGTCAGTCTAATATTGGTCTTCGTAACGCTTGGCGAGATCTTCGATGTTCTCAGGCGGCCATGCGAGCACTTCCATGCCCAGATGCAGGCCCATGCCGGCGAGGACTTCCTTGATCTCATTGAGCGACTTGCGTCCGAAGTTCGGTGTGCGGAGCATCTCCGCCTCGGTCTTCTGGATAAGGTCGCCAATATAGACAATGTTGTCGTTCTTCAGGCAGTTTGCCGAACGCACGGACAATTCCAGTTCGTCGACCTTCTTGAGCAAAGCCGGATTGAATGCCAGCTCTGCAACTTCCTCTTTTTCCACCTCTTTGACAGGCTCGTCGAAGTTGACAAAGATCGAAAGCTGATCCTGAACAATGCGTGCGGCATAGGCGACGGCATCTTCAGCAGTGATCGAACCATCGGTTTCGATGGTCATTGTCAGCTTGTCATAGTCGAGGACCTGACCTTCACGGGTATTGTCGATCTTGTAGGAAACCTTGCGAACCGGCGAATAGAGACTATCGACCGGGATCAACCCGATCGGTGCATCTTCGCCGCGGTTGCGATCGGCCGGGACATAGCCCTTGCCGTTGTCGACGGTCAATTCCATGCGGATTTCGCAGCCTTCGTCCAGCGTGCAAAGCACGAGTTCCGGGTTGAGGATCTCAACATCCCCAATTGTCTGCACGTCACCGGCGGTGACAGTGCCAGGGCCTTCCTTGCGGATGACCATGCGTTTGGGGCCTTCGCCTTCCATACGGATAGCGATTTCCTTGATGTTAAGAACGATGTCGGTGACATCTTCACGTACGCCGGAAATTGAGGAGAATTCGTGCAAAACGCCGTCAATCTGTACGGCATTTACGGCAGCACCCTGCAATGAGGACAGCAATACGCGGCGAAGCGCATTTCCCAAAGTCAGGCCAAATCCCCGTTCCAGGGGTTCGGCAACAATTACGGCTTTGGTCGGGCTGGTGGACGCCACTTCCAGTTTGTTCGGCTTGATCAGTTCAGACCAGTTCTTAGAAATCATCGGGCAATATTCCCTTCAGGTTTGTCTGCCACCATCCCTTCGTGGCGAGATCCTAAAGCGCCCTGCAATGCGGATTTGTTGCAGGGTGTTTGTTGTCTATACGCGGCGTTTTTTGCGCGGACGGCAACCATTGTGGGGAATGGAAGTCACATCGCGAATTGAGGTGATTTGGAAACCAGCTGCCTGAAGCGCGCGCAAAGCGGATTCACGTCCGGAACCCGGACCGCGAACTTCCACTTCCAACGACTTCATGCCGTGTTCCTGCGCTTTCTTTGCGGCATCCTCAGCGGCAACCTGCGCTGCGTAAGGGGTCGACTTGCGTGACCCCTTGAACCCTTGGGCTCCGGCCGATGACCAGGATATCGCATTTCCCTGGGCGTCGGTTATTGTGATCATGGTGTTGTTGAATGTCGAATTCACATGGGCGACGCCCGATGAGATATTCTTCTTTTCGCGACGACGAACGCGCGTGGCTTCCTTGGCCATTGCTTTCCTTTCTACTCGATCTCTGCACCGCCGTAATGCCAGCGGCTCCACCCTGGAAAAAACCCCTTCTGGTATTCGAAATCTGCGGCTGCAGTTGCGAATGTATTACCTGGCGGTCTTTCCTTATTTTTTCTTGCCGGCAATAGCCTTGGCAGGCCCCTTGCGCGTGCGTGCATTGGTATGGGTACGCTGTCCGCGCACGGGCAGACCCCGGCGGTGACGCAGACCCCGATAACATCCCAAATCCATCAGGCGCTTGATGTTCATCGATGTCTCGCGACGAAGGTCGCCTTCCACCATGAAATCCCGGTCAATGATTTCGCGAATCTGAAGCACCTCAGCATCGGTCAGGTCATGAACCCGACGGTCTGAAGCCAGGTTGGCTTTCTCTATGATTTCCTGAGCACCTTTTGGGCCAATTCCGTGTATGTATTGCAGCGCAATCACAACACGTTTGCCCGTGGGGATATTCACCCCTGCTATACGAGCCATCTCTACACTCCATTTGTCCGGTCAAACCGGAAGTTTCAACAACCCGCGTCCGGTGGAGGCCGGCCCCTGCGGGACAGTAATTCCATTTTGGAAATGACAGCTTTTCAATGGTAAAGGTGCCTATTGGCTCCTCAAAACATCAATCGACCGGCTCCCGGCATCCAGTAGAGAAAGCGGGCCCGATCGGTCATCATTTTCAAAGCGTTCGTTTAAGCAAACAGGCTATATGAGTCAAGCACTTATCTTGACTCCGAACATTTAATTTCCTTCATCAAGTGTTTTGCGGATATTTGCGTAGATTTCGGGAATATCTCCCATACCGTCCACCAATCGCAAATTCTTCATGGCGTAGTAATATCCGGTCAGCGGCGAAGTCGATTTGTAATAGGTCAGCAAGCGGGTACGCATGGTTTCGGCATTGTCGTCTGCCCTGCGCTTGAAATCGGAAGAACCGCATTGGTCACAGACATTTTCCACGGCGGGCCTTTTGAAGATGTCGTGATAACCTTCACCGCAATTGCCGCAGGTGTAGCGGCCTGAAACCCGCTCGATCAGCTGTTCATCATCGACGTCAAGCTGAACGACGTAATCAAGCTCGATGCCCTTTTGCTCCAGCACTGTTGTCAGCGTGTCGGCCTGCTCCAATGTCCGGGGATAGCCATCAAGGATGAAACCCTCCTTGCAGTCCGGCTCATCAAGCCTGTCGGAAACGATCTCATTGACGATATCATCTGAAACAAGCTTGCCGGCCTCCATAATCGCCTTGGCCTTGAGGCCGGTGGGCGTTTCCGCTGCCACTGCAGCGCGTAGCATGTCTCCAGTCGACAATTGCGGAATGCCGTAATGTTCAATCAGCAGTTTGGCTTGCGTCCCCTTTCCTGCCCCAGGGGGCCCGAGTAATATAAGCCTCATCGGTTTTTCTTGCCTCCCCGCAACCGTGATTTCTTGACCAGTCCCTCATACTGATGGGCCAATAGATGGCCTTGCACCTGAGCAACCGTATCCATGGTAACCGAGACCACGATCAATAGCGATGTGCCGCCCAAATAAAATGGCACGCCGGTCGCAGAGATCAGAAATTCGGGCAGCAGACAGACGATCACGAGATAGATGGCGCCCACCACCGTTATTCGGGTCAGAACATAGTCGATATATTCTGCGGTCCGTTCACCGGGTCTTATGCCTGGAATGAAGCCGCCATGGCGCTTCAGATTGTCGGCCGTGTCCTTCGGGTTGAAGACAATGGCCGTGTAGAAAAATGCAAAGAAGGCGATCATTGCAGCATAAAACAGCATGTATAGTGGCTGACCATGGCCCAATAGCGCGGTCGTTGTTGCCAGCCATTGCGGCATTGTCGCCGTATTGGAGAAGCCCGCCACCGTTACCGGAAGCAACAGCAGGGACGAGGCAAAGATTGGCGGGATAACGCCTGCCGTATTCAGTTTCAGCGGCAGGTGGGAAGCATCCCCCTGGAACATCCTGTTGCCGACCTGTCGCTTTGGATACTGGATCAACAGTCTGCGCTGGGCACGCTCCATGAACACGATGAACATGATCACGACGACGGCCAAAATCAAAATTCCGAAAATGATTACCGAGGATAAGGCGCCTGTGCGTCCCAGTTCCAGCGTTCCGGCCAGTGCGCCTGGCAAACCTGCGACAATACCGGCGAAGATGATCAGCGAAATACCGTTGCCGATACCGCGCGCGGTAATCTGTTCACCAAGCCACATCAGGAATACTGTGCCGCCAACAAGCGTGATAACCGTTGACAATCGGAAGAATAATCCGGGATCTGTTACGATGTTATTTGCCGATTCCAGGCCGACAGAAATACCGTAAGCCTGCAGCGTTCCAAGCAAGACCGTGCCATATCGGGTATATTGGTTGATTGTCTTGCGGCCCTGCTCACCCTCTTTTTTCAGCTGTTCCAGCGTTGGAACGACTGATGTCATCAGCTGAATGATGATCGAGGCGGATATGTAGGGCATAATGCCGAGCGCAACGATGGCCAGCCGTTCGACTGCGCCACCGGAAATCATGTTGAACAGGCCCAGAACGCCCCTGCTTTGGGTCTCAAACGCCTGGGCATAGGCCTCGGGATTAATTCCCGGAAGCGGAATGTAGGTTGCCAGTCGGTAGATGACAAGCGCGCCCAGCGTGAACCAAATTCTTTTCTTAAGTTCCTCGGCCTTTGCGAAGGCGGAGAAATTCAGGTTGGAAGCAAGTTGTTCTGCGGCTGATGCCATTTGGCTCTCCGGTCAAATTGTTCTGGCCGACGGAATAATCCGGCCAGTTGCTGGAAAACAGGCAGCCATCGACCGATTATTCGGCTGATGCTTTTTCTGCCTTCGGCGCGACAGTAATTTTACCGCCGGCCTTTTCCACTTTGTCAATTGCGGCCTTGGAGGCGCCAGCAATATCGAAGGTAGCCTTCGACTTCAGTTCTCCGTCGGACAGCAAACGAACACCATCTAATTGGCGACGAATGACGCCTGCTTCAATAAGCGCGGAAGCATCGATGGTCTTGCCTGCATCGAGCTTACCAGCATCGATTGCCATTTGGATACGACCGACGCTAACTTCATTGAAATTCTTCGTGAACTTAGCGTTAGAGAATCCGCGCTTGGGAAGCCGCCGGTAAATCGGCATCTGGCCCCCCTCAAACCCGTTGATTGCCACGCCAGAGCGGGATTTCTGTCCCTTTACGCCGCGACCACCGGTTTTTCCGGTGCCGGATCCAATTCCCCTTGCGACGCGTTTGCGTTTCCGGGAAGCATTTTCGTTATCTTTGATTTCGTTGAGTTTCATTTCTCATTTCTCCGCAGAGAGCGCCCGGCCTACCCGGATCAATCAGTAAAAACAGGTGTCAAGCTTCATCCACGACCCGAACAAGGTGTGAAACCTTGGAAATCATGCCGCGTATGGCAGGTGTATCCTCGAGTTCACGACGCCGGTTTATCTTGTTCAAACCAAGACCAATCAGCGTTGCACGCTGGTCAGCGGGACGCCGCAGCGGGCTTCCGATCTGCTCGACTGTAACAGTCTTCTTTTTCTCGGCCATGGCTGGCTCCTGTAAATCATTGTCGGGAAGACAAGCTTCCCTGTCATTCGTATTATTCGTCAGCGCCGATCAAATCCTTGCGGCGTGCCTGAAGCGTGGAATATTTAAGGCCCCTCTGAGCGGCAACATCCTTTGGATGCATTTGGCGCTTGAGTGCATCAAATGTCGCACGAACCATGTTGTACTGGTTGGAAGTTCCCAGCGACTTGGCAACAACATCCTGGACGCCCAGCGTTTCAAAAACCGCACGCATCGGGCCACCCGCAATGATGCCGGTACCGGCTGGTGCGGCACGCAACACGACCTTGCCGGCGCCATGGCGGCCTTCAACGTCGTGATGCAGCGTTCTGCCAGATCTCAGCGGCACGAAGATCATCTCACGCTTGGCTGCCTCGGTCGCCTTGCGGATCGCCTCAGGCACTTCGCGCGCCTTGCCGTGACCAAAGCCTACGCGGCCCTTCTGATCACCGACCACCACAAGCGCTGCGAAGCCGAAGCGGCGTCCGCCCTTCACGACCTTTGCGACACGATTGATGTGAACGAGCTTATCAACAAACTCGCTGTCGCGCTCATCGCGGTTTCGGTTCGAATCTCTCGACCGTTTTTCCTGTGCCATAGTCCTTAGCCTTTATACTTTCCCGGTAGCACAAATATCATCCGATACGCCGAACGATATCGTCAAAAATTCAGACCACCCTCGCGGGCAGCTTCAGCCAGCGCTTTCACGCGGCCATGATACAAATAGGAACCGCGATCAAACACGACATCGGTAACGCCTGCTTTTTTCGCACGTTCCGCCAACAGTTTTCCGATTTCGGCAGCCGCGGAAACACCGCCGCCATTCTTCACCTTGGAGCGAACTTCCTTGTCGAGGGTCGATGCGGTTGCCAAGGTGTGTCCGGCAGCATCATCGATCACCTGCGCATAAATATTGTTCAGCGAGCGATGCACACTCAGCCGCGCACGGCCGTTACCGACCGACTTGAGCGCACGGCGAACGCGCAAACCACGGCGTGTTTTCATCTTGTTCTTCGAAGCCATATCAAGTCAGCCTTACTTCTTCTTGCCTTCCTTGCGGAAGATGGTTTCATCGGCATATTTCACGCCCTTGCCCTTATAGGGCTCAGGTGGGCGGTATTTGCGAATTTCTGCGGCAACCTGGCCAACCTTCTGTTTGTCGATTCCCTTGATGACAATCTCAGTCGGTTTCGGTGTGGATACCTCCACGCCTTCGGGTACCTCGTAGACAACGTCGTGGCTGAAACCCAGGGCCAATTGCAGGTTCTTGCCCTGCATTGTGGCACGATAACCAACGCCATTGATTTCAAGCCTTTTCTCGAAACCTTCGGTTACGCCCTCGATCAGGTTGAAAATGTTCGTACGCGTCATTCCCCATTTGGAACGCGCATCTTTCGAATTTCCGCGCGGGTCGACCTGGATAACACCGTCTTCCATCTTGACGAGAACTTCGTCGTTGACGACATATTTCAACTCGCCCTTGGGACCCTTGGCCGTGACGACATTACCGTCCACTGCTGCAGTAACCCCTGACGGGACTTCTACGGGTTTATTTCCAATACGTGACATAACTAAAACCTGTTCATTTCGGCTAGTTCGGCCAGATCAGAAGATCTGACAAAGAACTTCACCGCCAACATTTTGTTCCCGAGCATCATGATCTGCCATCACACCCTTAGGCGTGGAAAGGATCGAAACACCCAATCCATTGGCAACGCGGGGGATGGACTTCACCGATGCGTAAACACGCCGCCCCGGCTTGGAAACGCGAGAAATCTCACGAATAACCGGCGCACCTTCGTAGTATTTCAGCTCGATATCGAGCTCGGCCTTGCCATTATCGTAATCGATGCGGGTGTAGCCACGGATATAACCTTCCGCCTGCAGCACATCAAGAACGCGAACACGCAATGCAGAAGCGGGCGTCGAGACTTTCGACTTTCCGCGGGTCAAGCCATTGCGGATGCGGGTCAGCATATCGCCGAGAGGGTCTGTCATTGACATCTTCGTCTTCCCCTTACCAGCTGGACTTCACGATGCCCGGAACCCGGCCCTGGGAGCCCAGTTCACGCAGAGCAATACGTGACATTTGAAGTTTGCGATAAAAGGCACGCGGCCGGCCGGTCACTTCGCAGCGGTTGCGTACCCTGTTCTTTGCGCCATTGCGTGGCATCTCCGCCAGTTTGAGCTGCGCCTTGAAACGCTCCTCGATCGGCAGTGCCTTGTTCATGATGATCGCCTTTAACGCAGCACGCTTTGCGGCGTACTGGTCAGCCAGTTTTGCACGGCGATTATTCTTTTCGACGGCGCTCTTTTTTGCCATTTAAGTTTTCCTCTTTTTCGCTTGCCGTTACTGCCGGAACGGAAAATTGAAGTGCCGCAAAAGAGCGCGCGCCTCATCATCCGTGTTGGCGGTCGTACAGACGATAACGTCCAGGCCCCAAATCTGATCAACCTTGTCGTAGTTGATCTCGGGGAAGACAATGTGTTCCTTGATGCCCATGGCAAAATTGCCCTGGCCATCGAAGCTTTTCGGGTTCAGGCCACGAAAGTCACGCACGCGAGGTAATGCGATTGTCACCAGCCTGTCGATGAAATCATACATACGGGCCTTGCGGAGCGTGACTTTGGCTCCGATCGGCATCTGTTCGCGAACCTTGAACGTCGCGATGGACTTCCGTGCCCGGGTGACAACCGCTTTCTGACCGGCAATCAGGGTCAGGTCGTCAGCGGCGATCTGTGCCTTCTTGGAATCCTGGGTGGATTCCCCGATGCCCATATTCAGTACGATTTTTTCGATCCGGGGAACTTCCATGGGATTCTTGTAGCTGAATTCCTCCAGCATCTTTGTGCGTACGACATCATCGTACAGTGTACGCATTCGTGGGGTGTAGACAGCTTCAGCCATCGATCAAGTCTCCAGAACGTTTGGCGAAGCGGACCTTACGACCGTCTTCTGCAATTTTAATTCCGACGCGTGTAGCTTTCCCGTCCTTGGGATCGGCCACCGCAATGTTTGAAAGCTGGATCGGCGCTTCCTTGGATATGATGCCGCCGTCCTGACCAGCACTTTGGCGCTGATGGCGCTTGACCATGTTGATTCCGCCGACAACCGCCTTGCCTTCTTTCGGCATGACCTGCAGCACTTCACCGCTTCGGCCCTTGTCCTTGCCGACGAGTACTACAACGTTGTCGCCCTTCTTAATCTTTTGCATCGTACTATCCTTACTTCACCAGGGTCTCAGAGCACTTCTGGTGCAAGCGAGATGATTTTCATGTGGTTCTTGGCCCGCAGTTCACGCGGAACCGGCCCGAATATGCGGGTACCAACGGGTTCCTTGTTATTGTTGACCAGCACTGCTGCATTGCCGTCGAAACGAATGACACTTCCGTCAGCGCGGCGAATGTCCTTGGCGGTCCGCACAACAACCGCACGCATGACATCGCCCTTTTTCACGCGACCACGGGGAATGGCTTCCTTGATGGACACGACAATGACATCACCGACCGAGGCATATTTCCGTTTGGAACCGCCCAGTACCTTGATGCACATAACTCGGCGCGCGCCGGAATTATCGGCTACGTCGAGGTTTGTTTGCATCTGAATCATGACTGGTTACTTTCTAATCTAGTAAGTGTCGCTATTGGGATCTCGCTAATCGTCCCGATGGCTACGCTTGTGTTTGCACGATGGTCCAGCGCTTGTCCTTGGAGACCGGCCGACATTCCTCGATCGAGACAATGTCGCCGACCTTGTGGGCGTTTGCCTCGTCATGTGCCTTGTAATTTTTAGACCGGCGAACCGTCTTCTTGAACAAGGGGTGGGTAAATCGACGTTCCACCTTTACAACAACCGTCTTGTCGTTCTTGTCGCTGACGACAGTTCCCTGCAGGACTCGTTTGGGCATCGCAGTTCTTCCTAAGCCTTTATCGTTGCTGCGGATTTTTCCGCTGCAATTGTCTGAATGCGCGCGATATCACGCCGGATCTGGCGAACGCGCATGGTGTTTTCCAACTGGCCACTGGCCTTTTGAAATCGCAGATTGAACTGCTCTTTCTTGAGTTTCGCCAATTCATCGGAGAGCTGGTCTTCGGTCATGGCTCTAATTTCGGAGGCCTTCATGGCAGTTTCCTTGTTCAGTACGTCACTCGCCGACACGCGCGATAAAGCGGGTCTTGACCGGCAATTTGGCGGCTCCAAGACGAAGCGCCTCACGCGCGATATCCTCGTTCACGCCGTCGATTTCAAACATGATCTTTCCGGGCTTGACGCGGGCGCACCAGAATTCCGGAGACCCTTTGCCTTTACCCATGCGAACTTCGGTCGGCTTTGAAGTTACCGGCACATCCGGGAAAATCCTGATCCAGACCCGGCCAGCACGTTTCATGTGGCGGGTAATCGCGCGGCGTGCCGCCTCGGTCTGGCGCGCCGTGATACGCTCCGGCTGCTGTGCCTTCAAGCCGTATGACCCGAAAGTGAGCGACGTTCCGCCCTTGGCAGTTCCGCGGATCCGACCCTTGAACTGCTTACGGAATTTTGTGCGCTTTGGCTGCAACATCGTTCTTCGTTCCTAATTCGTCTTACGCTTTTTCGCGTGAATGCTGTCTACGTTGGCCCGAACCGCCCTGCTCCTGGCCTTCCATGGCACGACGCTCGGAGGCCATTGGATCATGCTCAAGGATTTCTCCCTTGAAGATCCAGACCTTGACGCCGCAAATTCCATAGGCGGTCTTTGCTTCTGCAGTCCCGTAATCGATATCGGCGCGCAGCGTGTGAAGCGGTACACGGCCTTCGCGGTACCATTCCATCCGGGCAATTTCAGCGCCGCCCAGGCGGCCGCTACAATTGATCCGAATGCCCAGCGCGCCAAGCCGCATTGCGGACTGAACTGAACGTTTCATCGCACGCCGAAAAGCAACACGACGCTCGAGCTGTTGCGCGATGGACTGGGCAACAATGGTTGCATCCAGTTCCGGCTTGCGAACCTCGACAATATTGATATGCACTTCAGACGCGGTCATTTCACCAAGCTTCTTGCGAAGTTTTTCGATGTCCGCACCCTTCTTGCCGATAATGATCCCCGGACGTGCAGAATGGACGCTTACGCGGCACTTCTTGTGCGGGCGCTCGATCACGATCTTAGAAATAGAGGCTGCTGCCAGTTCCTTTTCAAGATATTCGCGGATCAGCAAATCTTCATGAAGAAGCTTGCCATATTCACTCTTATTGGCGAACCAGCGGGAGTCCCAGGTCCGGTTGATCCCGAGGCGCATTCCGACCGGATTTACTTTCTGGCCCATCAGGCGGCCTCCTCTTCAACTTCGCGGACGACAATCGTCAAATTTGAAAATGGCTTCAAAATACGGGATGCCTTGCCACGGCCCCGAACCCGGAAGCGCTTCATCACAATGGATTTTCCGACATAAGCTTCAGCCACGATCAGACTGTCGACGTCCAGATCATGATTGTTTTCCGCGTTCGCGACTGCTGATTCCAGCGTCTTCTTGACGGCATCAGAAATGCGCCTGCGCGAAAATGTCAGGTCGGCCAATGCGGTCTGCACCTTCTTGCCCCGGATGGTTTCGGCCACCAGGTTCAGCTTTTGCGGGCTGACGCGCAGGGTGCGGGCCACTGCCATTGCTTCGTTTTCCTTGAGCGCTCGCTCGCGCTTTGGCTTACCCATGACTACTTCCTTCTCGCCTTTTTATCGGCGCCATGGCCGTAATAGGTGCGCGACGGTGAAAATTCGCCCAGCTTATGGCCGACCATGTCCTCGGTCACAGAAACCGGAATGTGCTTCTGGCCGTTATAGACACCAAATGTCAGGCCGACGAATTGGGGCAGAATTGTCGAACGACGGCTCCAGATCTTGATGACCTCATTGCGGCCGCCCTCACGCACCTTCTCTGCTTTCTTGAGAAGATAGCCATCGACAAACGGCCCTTTCCAGGTTGAACGTGACACTTGCGGTTTCCTTACTTCTTGCGCTGATGACGTGAGCGCATGATGAATTTATCGGACGTCTTGCTCGTCCGGGTTTTCTTGCCCTTGGTCGGCTTGCCCCATGGCGTGACCGGATGCCGGCCGCCCGAGGAGCGACCCTCACCACCACCATGCGGGTGATCGACAGGGTTCATGGCAACACCGCGAACCGATGGCCGGCGGCCCAGCCAGCGATTACGACCGGCTTTGCCCATATTGGTGTTGGAGTTATCAGGATTGGACACCGCACCGATCGTCGCCATGCAGGATGACAGGATGAGGCGCTGCTCGCCTGAATTCAAACGGACGATCGAATAAGGACCATCACGTCCAACCAGCTGGGCATAGGTTCCTGCGGACCTGGCGATCTGACCGCCCTTTTCGGGTTTCATTTCTACATTGTGGATGATGGTCCCGACGGGAACCGAACGAAGCGGCATGGCATTGCCGGGCTTGATGTCGCAGGCTTCACCCGCAATCACCTTGTCCCCGGCTTTTACGCGCTGCGGCGCCAGGATATAGGCCTGCTCACCGTCGTCGTAACTCAGCAGCGCAATAAATGCGGTCCGGTTCGGATCATATTCGAGACGTTCGACCGTTGCCGAAACATCCCATTTGCGGCGCTTGAAATCTACCATGCGGTAGGTTCGCTTGTGACCGCCGCCGCGCTTGGGCGCTGTCATGCGACCGGTATTGTTGCGACCGCCCTTGCCAGTCAGGCCCTGGGTCAATTTCTTGACCGGCTTGCCGCTATGCAACTCAGAACGATCGACAATTACCAGCTGCCTCTGGCTGGGTGTCGTCGGGTTATATTTCTTCAGTGCCATCGTGTCTGGTCCTCAATACCTGATCTCAAAGGCCTGTCGTCACGTCGATGGAATCTCCATCGGCGAGTGTCACGACTGCCTTCTTGACGTCGCTCTGTCGGCCCTTAATGCCCCGAAAGCGTTTTGTTTTTCCCTTGCGAACCAATGTGTTGACTGATTTCACCTTTACTCCGAAGAGGGTTTCAACAGCTTTCTTGATCGCAGGCTTGGTAGCGTTTTTGGCAACCTTGAAAACCACCTGGTTCGATTCTGAAGCCAGGGTCGATTTTTCCGTGATAACCGGCGCTACAATTACGTCGTAATGGCGAATATCGGTCATTTGAACCGCTCCTCCAGGGCTTCCACCGCTGATTTGGACAAGACCAGCTTCTCACGACGAAGAATGTCGTACACATTGATCCCTTGCACCGGCAGCACATCCATTTGCGGGATGTTGCGGGCAGCGAGACGAAAATTGTTGTCCAATTCGCCACCGCCGATAAACAGAGCATTGGTAAGACCAAGCTTGCCCAGGCGCTGTTTGAGTACTGAAGTCTTCGGTTCCTTGGCAACCAGATCATCGACAATGATTATCTCGTCTGCCGCGACCTTGGAGGACAGAGCGTGCTTCAATGCCAGGGCGCGAACCTTTTTCGGCATGTCGATCGAATGATCGCGCGGCGTTGGCCCAAAGGACCGGCCGCCGCCCCTGAATTGCGGGGCACGAGCAGATGAGTGACGGGCACGCCCGGTTCCCTTCTGCTTGTAGATCTTCGAACCGGTACGATTGATGTCGGACCGGTTTTTGACCGCATGGGTCCCTGCGCGTCTCTTGGCCAGCTGGTATCGCACCATTCTCGCCAAAATGTCTTCGCGCGGCTCAAGTCCGAATACTGCCTCGGAGACAGCAACCTTTCCGGACGCCTTGCCGTCGAGCGTGGTTACCTTCAAATCCATTATTCGTTACCTCCTTCGGCAACGGCTTGATCGTTTTCAGCAGCGGGTGCTGCTTCAGGTGCCGGAGCAGCTTCTTCAGGTGCCGGAGCTGCTTGTTTCGACTCGCGGATCGCTGCAGGACGAGGTGCATTTTCAGGAAGCGGTGCCTTTACCGCATCGCGCACCGTTATCCAGGCGCCTTTTGAACCCGGAATTGCACCCTTGATCAAAATCAGTCCGCGATCGGCGTCAGTTTTGACGATCTGCAGATTCTGGGTGGTGACACGGGTCTGTCCCATATGGCCCGCCATCTTTTTGCCTTTGAACACCTTGCCCGGATCCTGGTTTTGTCCGGTTGATCCGTGCGAACGGTGAGAGATGGAAACACCGTGAGAAGCTCTCAGGCCACCAAAATTATGGCGCTTCATTGCACCGGCAAATCCCTTACCGATGGATGTTCCGGTCACGTCGACCTTCTGTCCCTGCACGAAGTGATCAGCGGTAATTTCGGCGCCGACATCAATCATGTTGTCGGTCGACACACGAAACTCCTCAACCTTGCGGCGCGGCTCGACATTGGCAGCCGCGAAATGACCGCGCATCGCCTGGCTGGTATTCTTGACCTTGGCAAGGCCCGTGCCGAGCTGAACAGCGCTATAACCATTCTTTTCTTCTGTACGTTGTGCAACGACCTGAAGGTTATCAACTTTCAGAACCGTAACAGGGATCTGTTCGCCGTCGTCAGTGTAGACGCGGGTCATTCCCAGTTTCTGTGCAATTACACCTGAACGCATCGGTTCAATTCCTCAATTCAAGCAGCTCTGTTCAATTTCAGATCAGAGCTTGATCTCAACATCCACGCCGGCAGAAAGGTCCAGTTTCATCAGCGCATCCACGGTTTGCGGTGTCGGGTCGACAATGTCGAGCAACCGCTTATGGGTACGCATTTCAAACTGCTCCCGACTTTTCTTGTCGATGTGCGGTGAACGGTTGACGGTGAACTTCTCAATTCGGGTTGGAAGCGGAACCGGACCCTTTACCTGAGCACCCGTACGCTTCGCCGTGGAGACAATCTCCTTGGTGGAAGCATCAAGAATGCGATGGTCAAACGCCTTCAGGCGAATGCGGATATTTTGGCCGTTCATTGTCAGTTTTCCTTAACGAGTACCGGCTGGATAATTCCCCTGCCCGGCCTCGGGTTTAACTTCGCTTTTGTCTTCCCGAAAAACCAAGCCAGGCGGGGTTTGCCGCCTGGCTGGTCATCCGGTTATTCGATGATGGTTGCGACGATGCCTGCACCCACGGTGCGGCCGCCCTCGCGGATCGCAAAGCGCAGGCGCACTTCCATCGCGATCGGAACGATCAGTTCAACTTCCATCTCGACATTGTCGCCAGGCATCACCATTTCGGTGCCGGCCGGAAGATGGACAATGCCGGTCACATCGGTCGTGCGGAAATAAAACTGCGGACGATAATTGGTGAAGAACGGCGTGTGACGGCCACCCTCCTCCTTCGTCAGAATATAG
>JANQQM010000021.1 GCA_028289365.1 Salaquimonas sp.
ACGCAGTCGACCAGCTCCCGTCGATTGGCCACGCGAAGGCGCCGGTCGTTCAGGAAGGCACCCGATCCGCGTTCAGCGACATAAAGCTCGTCCATTGCCGGATTGTAGATTACGCCGGCAACGACTTCGCCATCTCGCTCCAAGGCAATGGAGACCGCGAAAATCGGGATGGCATGGAGAAAATTCGTCGTGCCATCAAGCGGATCGACAATCCATCGATGATTATTGTCTCTGCCCTTGCGTTCGCCGCTTTCCTCCATCAGAAAACTGTAACCTGGGCGGGCACGATCCAGCTCCACACGAATGATTTTCTCCGCATTCTTGTCGGCGTTTGATACAAAATCCCCGGGCCCCTTCATCGATACCTGTAGATTTTGCACTTCGCCGAAATCACGCGAAAGCGCCCGGCCCGCCTTTAATGCGGCCGATGTCATAACATTGAGTAGCGCCGATCGGGCCATGCTATGCTCCAGATGAGGGGTTATTCGGCCCGGCGAAGATAGATCAGTTCGTTTGTGTCAATTACGACTTTTTCCCCGGTCGTAATGAAGGGCGGCACCATGACGCGCACGCCATTTTCAAGCACGGCAGGCTTGTAGGAAGATGCTGCCGTCTGCCCCTTAACGACAGGATCGGCTTCCGAGATCATCAATGTCACCTGATCGGGAAGTTGAATTCCAATTGGCTTTTCTTCATGCATCTCGACCGTGACGGTCATGCCGTCTTGCAAAAATGCGGCACGATCCCCGACAAAATCCTTCTGCAGCTCAAGCTGCTCGTAACTTTCATTATCCATGAAGATCAGGCTGTCGCCCTCTTCGTACAGATACTGAAAATCTTTCTGTTCAAGCCGCACGCGCTCCACGGTCTCGGATGCCCGGAACCGCTCATTGAGCTTTGAACCCGTGATCAGGTTCTTCAGTTCAACCTGATTGAACGCACCACCCTTGCCCGGCTTTACCGCAACTGTCTTCACAGCTGCCCACAAGCCACCCTGATGTTCAATCACCATTCCTGGCTTGATTTCATTTCCATTGATTTTCATCAGATTGTTCCGCGTTTTTCATGATGACCAGTCTCCGGAAATTCTCGGACGGCCAATATTGTTCCTGATCGGAAATTTCAGTTCAGATTGCGCCTGTTCACCATATTTGCGCCAGGCATACAAGAGCGCAGGCCATAACAAGCCAAGGAATTTTATCCTGCCGGCCATCGATTGGCAGCTTCAAGCGCTTTCTGGCGGGTTTGTGCATCCAGTTCGGCTGAAAATCTTTCCAGCCAGGGATCCCGGTGCCCGGAACGCCGCGATACGATATGCCATTTCGCAGCCTCGACCACATCGGCTTCCGTGCCAATCCCATTGGCATACATGATTGCCAGGCGGTTCTGTGCAATGACATTTCCGCTTTGGGCAGCGCGCGTCATCCAACCGAAAGCGGCGCGCTCATCCTTTTCACCGCCTTTTCCGTTCGCGAGCCAGATTCCAAGTTCAACCTGTGCTGTGTCGATGCCGGACTTGGCTGCCTTCTCCATCCAACTGCGCGCTTCGGCTAGATCAGGATCAGCACCAACACCCTGACCGTAAATCTGGGCTAACGCATAATAGGCATCCGGAACCCCACCATCCGCGGCTGCCTCGAAATGCTTGAAGGCCCGCTGGAACGCTGCATCGCTATTGTCTTCGGCAATGATCATCTGGGCAAGATTGAACTCGGCCACTGCAAGACCTGAATCAGCAGCCATTGTCATGTATTTACGGGCTTTTTCCGGGTCTTTTTCTACATGATCGCCGGCAAGCAATTTCATTGCATAGGAAAACTGCGCCGCAGAATTTCCGGCTTCCGCGGCCAATGCATACCAATGTGCAGCTTCCTCCTTGTCCTGAGCAATGCCCAATCCCTTGTCATAGAGTTCGGCAATGAGGGTCTGGGAAGCTGCGTCTCCGGATTCGGCGCGTGCCAGTGCCAATCCAAATGCCGTCAGATAATATCCGCGTTGATAGGCCCCATAGGCCGGATCGGCACGCGGATCGAACCGGGCAAGCGCCTCGGGAGAAACCGGTCGGGCGGAAATATCCGGACCCGCATTGCTCCCCTGTTCCGAATTGTCGGTCGTTTGTGCATTTGCAATGGCGGGTATGAGAGAGATCAGCACAATCGTCAGTGCTCTGCGGAGTACACGGGACAATATGTTCGGTCTACGCCTCCACAAATTTCGGGGCATGTTCATCCAGCATTTCATTTGCACGCCTTACCGCCTCGCCCGGACCATCCGTATTGGCAAACACGGCAAGCCCTAGAACAACAAATTCGGCGCCACTTTCTGCACATTCGATAACACTCTCTATTGAGCTTCCGCCCATGACCGCACACGGAATTTCAACCAGTTCCGACCACCAGCTGGCAATTGCCAGGTTTTTGGGATGCGGTTCGGGGCGAATATCGCCATCCGGTTTACCGAAATACAGAAAATCGGGATTGGCTTCACCGAGTTCCAGCGCCCTGTGACGATTGAAACTGCCGCCAAATCCTACAATTTTCTGTGGCGAAAAGCGGGCAACTAGATCGCGACAATCCTGTTCAGGCTGCTGGAACAAAATCCCGTCCGCTCCGCTCCGGCCCAAGGCCTGCGTGTCGTTACAAACGAGTGCTGCCACACCGCGCTGCTGAATAATTGGCACGATCTGGTTGCAATGTCGAAGATAGGCAGCGGCGTCGAGATCGTCCTGCGCCAGAATGGCGCTGGCGACATCACCGGCACCAAGCGCTGTTTCAACCAGGGTGGCAGCTTGTTCCAGGGCCGGAATTGCCAGCATAAGACGGCATCGATTGGGAGGTTCTGCTGAAGAAAGCGTCATGATCCACCGTTTACGCGTGTTATCACTGACGCATCGAGCGATAATTTGGAAAAGTCAAGCAATACCCTGAATTGATCAACAAAGGATACCGTAGAGCCGGCGACAGGCTGGCTCATGTCAACAAGTTCTGCTCGATTACACCAGCAAAACAGGTTCGCAGCAAACTCCAAGACAGGTGATTAATGCACCTGTGTGCTTTCTTTCAGCTGATGAATCTTGTCCTTGATGTAAAGCTTTTGACGTTTGATATCCGCGATTTCCATATCATCTGCGCTGGGACTAGCAAGAATTTCTGTCAATTTGTCTTCCAGTTCTCGATGGCGCAATTCAAGTTGATGAATATGGGAACCAACAGGCATGTGAGACCTCCTTGTCAAATATTCACATCGGCTCTGATTGAATCATACAATTGTGGCGATGTCGAACCTGGAATTGTTCCATCACCAGTTCTTTACAATTCCTTAAAGGTCACAAACGTGATCTACACAACTTGACGCAACGGCAATTTTGAACCGTTGACGTGCTATGCTATATTCCGCCCGTTCAGTCGTACGACGACAGAAATTACTGTGGCGTTAAAAGTGAATATTGATGGGCGAAAACGAAGAACAGGATGAAGCCGAGCGGCGCATGCAACTAGCCCGCCTGGAAATCGAACACGAAGATTATGACCATGCAATTGCCGCACTGATTAAAGATGGGTGCGATGCTATTCGATTGCAGCGTTTCAAGAAGAAAAAATTGGCGATCAAGGACGAGATCTCAAAACTGAAAAACCGGATTTTACCCGATATTATTGCGTGAACCTGTTTTTGTGGCAGCAAAGCTTGTAATCGCATCCTCATTTGATTAAACCGCCGTTTCCTTTTTCCTGTAATCGGACCACAAGATGAATTCCGGGAATCCACCTGTCGCAATCATCATGGGAAGCCAGTCTGACTGGTCGACAATGGAGCATTCTGCCAAAATTCTCGACGAGTTGAAGGTCGGCTACGAAACGCTGATCGTTTCTGCTCACCGGACCCCGGATCGCATGGTCGATTTTGCAAAAAACGCAATAGATTCAGGGTATAAGGTGATCATTGCCGGAGCCGGCGGTGCTGCCCATTTACCGGGAATGGTCGCGTCGATGACAAGCCTGCCTGTTCTGGGCGTTCCGGTAAAGTCAAAGGCGCTTTCAGGCCAGGACAGCCTGTTGTCGATTGTTCAAATGCCGGCCGGCGTTGCCGTTGGTACATTGGCTATCGGAGAAGCAGGCGCGGCAAATGCCGGGCTGTTGGCGGCACAAATTCTCGCCTTGTCAGATGCCGCACTCGCGGATCGAGTTGTTGCCTGGCGCGCCGGTCGAAGCCAGGCAGTTGCTCACAAACCACATGGCGAAGGCTGATCTGTTGGCAACTACTGAAAATGCCCAGCTGAAGACCGGCGCAACCATTGGAATCCTGGGCGGCGGTCAGTTGGGCCGCATGCTGGCAATGGCGGCAGCTCGGCTGGGCATGCAGACAATCATCTATGATCCGGCAGCTGATTGTCCGGCAGCGCAGACCGCGAACCGGCAGATTACCGCCGATTTTGACGATGAATCCAACCTTCGCGAATTTGCACGGCTATCCGATGTCATAACCTATGAATTCGAGAATATTCCATTGGAGACAGTCGAAATCGTCGGAGTTGATGCACCGGTTAAACCGGGAATATCCGCCTTGCAGATCAGCCAGGACAGGTTGGTTGAAAAGGAGTTCATTTCCGGTCTCGATATCGCCACGGCACCCTTTGCACCGGTCGAATCCGTTGAGAAATTGCAGGAACATCTGGCTGAATTCGGCGACAAGGCGATCCTGAAAACCCGCCGTTTCGGCTATGACGGCAAGGGTCAGATATTGATCAATTCCCCGCAGGAAGCGGCAGTGGGCTTTGAAAGCCTTCAACCCAACTTGTTGATAGTTGAAGGATTTATCGATTTCGAGCTTGAGATCTCTGCAATCGCCACGCGTGGCGCTGACGGCAATTTTGTTTGTTATGACCCGGCCTGGAATCGGCATGCCGATGGCATCCTTCGTCATTCAACAGTGCCCGCGCCGGTAGCTGATGAAATCTTGAAGGAGGCAACGACAATTGCCCGCAAGATCCTGGAAGCGCTGGATTATATCGGCGTTATGGGTGTTGAGCTCTTTGTCGCGAGATCAGGAGAATTGATCGTAAACGAAATCGCGCCAAGGGTTCACAATTCCGGCCATTGGACTGAAACCGCCTGCACCGTCTCACAGTTCGAAAATCACATTCGTGCAATCTGCGGATATCCGCTTGGCTCCGGAGAACGCCATGCAAATTGTGAAATGCAGAACCTGATCGGCGACGACATCAACCAATTGGACGCAATACTGGCCGAGAAAGACGCCTTCATTCACCTATACGGCAAGACCGAAGCACGGCCCGGTCGTAAGATGGGTCATGTAAACTGGCTTTCACCGTTAAAATGAGCTCGAAGCAGGGTCTAACGCGCTAAATTCTTGGCGTTTTTAGCCTGCCGGCCTGTGGACAATTCGCTTCATTTTTGATAATGAACCCCCATCTTGCGTGGGATGCCATCGCGAGCGTTGTTGCCTTTGTCCTGATAAATGCATGAAAATTCATTCGACCATTGGGTTGAATTCGGCACTTGTGCAGCCATCTTCGGACCACTGTATCAATCTCGTTAGGCTTAAAGCGCTTACCGGCAGGTGATTCGGCACAAATCCAGGCCTGCCCGAAATTGAAGAGACTAATTGGCAAGGAACCAAACGTGCAGGTACTCGTACGAGACAATAATGTTGACCAGGCGCTTCGCGCGCTGAAAAAGAAACTACAACGCGAAGGTGTTTTCCGTGAAATGAAGTTGCGGAATTTCTATGAAAAACCTTCGGAAAAGCGCGCCCGCGAAAAGGCTGAAGCCGTTCGTCGCGCCAGAAAGCTCGCCCGCAAACGTGCGCAGCGCGAGGGAGCAGTCCCGACAAAGGGTCGCGGTCGCTGAACCCACGATACCGGGCTTGCAACCTACTACTTATGCACGGGTATGAAAGGGGCGGTCGTGTTTTCGCCCATTTCTTCGCTAATTTCCGGGCGAAGATGGCCAAAGCCATCTTCGCTTTTTTGATACACAGAACCATGCGCATTGCATAATGGAAAATCCGGTGAAGAATTCCCGCTATCGCATGAAACTGATATCGGCCTTTTCGGTCATAATGCTGCTGTCGGCATGCCAGCAATTGGCAGTGCAGGATTCTGTGGAGATCGATCTGGCACAAGGGTCCGAATCCAATATTGCCTCATTGACGGAGGTTGTTGAGAAAAACCCGAAATCAGCCGAAGCATATAATGTCCGCGGCACAGCCTATGGCCGCGCCGGCAAGAACCGGGAAGCATTGGCCGATTTTTCCCGCGCAATCGAACTCGATCCAAAGTTCTACAAGGCCTACGCCAATCGCGCTCTTGTTTATCGCGCAAATGGCGACCAGGTCGCGGCGATCAAGGATTATGGCACCGCGCTGAAAATCAACCCGCAATATGACGAAGCCTATATCGGGCGCGGAAATGTCTACCGCTTGGCTGGCGATGACAAGCGCGCAATGAGGGATTTTCAAAGAGCGATCCAGATCGGATCAACCAATCCGCGCGCCTACCATTCGAGAGGGCTGATTTATCAGAAAGCGGGCAATCACAATCTTGCCATCGAGGATTTCTCGACCGCAATCTCGCTCCAGCCCGATGCAGCAGAACCCTACAATAGCCGGGGCGTATCCTATCTTGCCACGAATGATCAGGAAAATGCGCTCGAAGACATCAATCGCGCACTGCGCCTGGACGACAAATTTGCCGAAGCCTGGGCAAATCAGGCTCTGGTCTATGAACAGCGTGGTGAGAAGAGCCGGGCATTCAAATCCTATGCCCGGGCATTTGCACTCGACAAACAGTTGCAGATTGCACGCGATGGGATGAACCGGACCCGCGGATAAACGGATCCAGTGTTCGAATCCAAAAGCTGACTAAAAAACGAAATAGGAAATTAGCAGGAGCACTGCCCAAACAAGCGTGCCGCCGATTAACCCGAATCCGCCAAAAAAACCTGCGGCCATTGCCACCATTAACGTCACCAATACGATCACGCTCCATTTGGTGAGCCACAGAAACCCTTCATAGGTCCGCTCGTGCTCGGGATAGTCCATCACCGAAACTGGTTCTTTTTTCTTTGCTGCCATTTCAAAAAGCTTTCCTGGCTTATTCGACAATCATCATCGCAATTACACAATGCAGGCGGGTTCGGCAACACGCAACGCATTGATATTCCGATTTATCGGCTGTTAAGTCGCAGACTTGCGCAAGGTAAATGTCTTGCCGCCGCCATCTGTACAATTCAGGACCACCGGATCAGGCCGTTGACAGGTCGCCGTGTTTTCCAGGCCCGTCACATTGCTGGTCCAGTTCAACGTAACCTCGTTCGTCGAAACTGCAAGATAGCTGCCCTGGGAAATGATGTTTCCGGTGTCTTCGGCAACAGTTGAAAACTGGCCATTATTAAATAGCGCAGTATATCCGCCGCCATCGGGAACCCAATTACCGGTAATTCCACCCCCACCGGCGGTTGGATCGATTTTGGGTGCGGCGCAGGAAGCAAGCGCAACTAGACCAAGCACACCGCAAACTGCTTTCATCTTCTGCATTTTCTATTCTCCACTCTCATACTTGGCATTCCATTCATTCCAGCGTTTCCAACTCGTCAATCAGGCTTTCTATCATCGATAGCCCCTTGTCCCAGAACGCCGGATCGGAAGCATCCAGACCAAAGGGTGCCAGCAACTCCTTGTGATGGCGGGTGCCGCCCGCCCTCAGCATGTCGAAATAACGCGCCTGAAAGCCGTCTTCCGCCTGCTGATAAACCGCATAGAGCGAATTTACCAGACAATCGCCAAATGCATAGGCATATACATAAAATGGCGAATGGATAAAATGCGGTATATAGCTCCAGTAGGACCGGTAACTATCGTCAAATTCGAAGACCGGGCCAAGACTTTCTTTTTGAACGCCGATCCACAGCGAACATAACTGATCCCAGGTAAGTTCTCCGTCGATGCGAGCCTCATGCACTTCGCGCTCGAATTGATAGAAGGCAATTTGGCGCACAACGGTGTTGATCATGTCCTCGACCTTTTGCGCCAGCATGGCTTGGCGCTCCACCTTGTCCGTGCATTGGTCAAGCATGGCACGAAAGGTCAGCATCTCGCCGAATACGCTGGCCGTCTCTGCCAGCGTCAACGGCGTTTGCGACATCAACGGACCCTGATCTGCCGCCAGCACCTGATGGACACCATGACCCAGCTCATGCGCAAGCGTCATTACATCGCGCGGCTTTTCCTGGTAGTTCAGCAAGACATATGGATGGACACTTGGAACCGTAGGATGAGCAAAAGCGCCTGAACGTTTACCGTCGCGAACCGGTGCATCAATCCAGGAATTGTCAAAAAATTTGGCAGCAATATCAGCCATTTCCGGAGAAAAATCACCATAGGCCTCAAGTACCGTCTTTCGAGCTTCGGTCCACCGATAACGCCTTTCGGCCGATTGCGGCAAAGGTGCATTCCGGTCCCAATGCTGCATTTTCTCCAGGCCGAGCCACCTTGCCTTCATTTTGTAGTAACGATGCGAAAGTCGCGGATAGGCTTCGCGTACGGCACTCGCCAGCGCATCGACGACCTCTGGTTCAACACGATTGGCCAGATGGCGCGATGCAGCGACATCCTCAAACCCACGCCACACGTCGGAAATCTGCTTGTCTTTGCACAATGTATTAGTGATCAGCGTGAAAAGGCGGTTGTTCTCGGAAAGTACCTTGCCGATTTCCCGCGCTGCGCGTTCGCGCTTTTCACGGTCACCTTCCTGCAACAGATTGAACGCCTGCTCGGAAGAAAGCTCCTCTCCGTCTATAGAAAATCGAAGCGCCGCCATGGTTTCATCAAACAGGCGATTCCAGGCGGACGCACTCGTCACAGACTTGTCGTGAAACAGTTGCTCAATCCGGTCCTCAAGCTGATAGGGCTTTTCCAGGCGCGTATCTTCTATCCATGGCCTGTAATGAGCCAGGGCGGTACTGCCCTGCATCGCTTCTTCTATGTCGCTGTCGTCGAGACTGTTTAGTTCGAGTGCAAAAAACAGCAAATGCGAACTCGCTCGGGTAACCGCTTCCTGCGTATCACCATACAGCTTGGCGATTTTCGGATCAGTCGTGTCAGAGGCATAGGCAAGCCCTGCATATGACATCAATCGACCCATTGTTTCCCCGATGTTCTCGTATTCGTGGATGGCACCGGCCAGGTCGTCTCCGCCATCTTTCAGCATAACCGGCAGTTTGCCCTTGTAGCGGGTTTCAAATGTCTGCGCTTCCTCCAGACAGCGTTCCTTGTCAGCTGCAAATTCCGGGCTTTCAGCGCTCGGATAAAGATCGCCCAGATCCCATTCCGGCAGTTTTTCGGATGACGAGGCATCTTGCGCAATGTTCATGCATTAAACCTTTAGATTCTATCGACCAAAACACATCGGGTATCCCGGTACCCGTTTGCAATCCACCGATAAAGACAATTTTACCGAAATGATAGGCGATCTGTTAACGGTGCCGCTTAAAGCGATATTTAAGCATACAGGCTAAAACAGTCCATAAATGAGACACCTGCACGACCCCGCATCATGACGAACATTGGTCATTGAACGGAACGAAGCAGGCAAATCCCCTGGAAAAGGGTCGATCACGACGGGACGGTTGATGCAAGAAAAAATACTGATAATTGATGACGATCCGGT
>JANQQM010000054.1 GCA_028289365.1 Salaquimonas sp.
CACGACTTCGTCCTCGTAACGCGGTTTGTTCTTGTTGAACCACTCGCGGTTATTGTTTGCTTTCAATTCTTTGAAAAATGCAAAAAACTTTCGATCAAATCCTGAAAAAGTCATGGTCACCACTTTCACTCCTAAAATGCAGACAGGACATATTAATAATTATTGCGAAGCTCAAGCGACAACAAGTCCTCTCCCCCGGACAAAGAGTTCGTAAGTACCGGCTTTAACGATGCAGGCTGTGTATAGACCCCAATAATTCATCGTAATGTGAAATCACAATATCTGGAGAATAATGATGGACCGGCTTGGGTGTGTATCCGAAGTCAACGGCGACGACCGGAACATTGGCCGCCTTGGCCGTTTTAATATCTGTCTCGCTGTCGCCGATCATGACCGACCTGGAGGGCTTGCCACCGGAACGTGTTATCGTCTCAATGAGATGGTTCGGATCAGGTTTGCGAACGGAAAGGGTGTCGGCGCCGAGAATAGCCCCGAAATAACGGGACATGTCGAGCTGATCCAGGAGATCGACGGCAAAGGCTTCCTGCTTGTTGGTACAGACACCTAGATTGACCCCTTGAGACCTGAGCTTTTCAAGGCAGGCCCAGACACCGTCATAGACTGAACTCTCGACGCAGATGTTTTTCTTGTAATAGTCGAGAAAATCCTTGAGCATGTCGTCAATCTCGGCTTCATCTCGAACTTCCGCCCGCTTTTCCAGCGCGATTTCTATCATCCGTCGGGCGCCAAAACCGATATAGCCAAAAACATCCTGGTATTCGGCCGGTTCAATCCGTCGCTTGCGGAGCGCGTGGTTGAGGCTGAGAAACAGATCCGGCGCTGTATCCACGAGCGTACCGTCGAGATCAAAAACTACGGTCAGATCTTCCGGTATATCCGTCATAAAATTGTATTCCGTTCCTTTTGATAACCCCGATATCTCATTCAGGATTACGTTTGTTGCTGATGCCGGAATTGTTCCCGACCTGGCAATGATGTTCTTCTACTTACTCTGATTTGAACGTGATTTCTGATTTACGAAATCGATTGCATAAATGATTTGTATATAGGAGAACATTTGTGTCATCTTTGTCGTTAATCAGGTTTGTAATGAACTGGCGCTTTCGGGTCAATCATGTCGCAGACGAAGGCTAAGACCCTGTAATTAATAAAGCAAATTCTAATTTAAACACCTGGCCCCGACGCCGTGCCGGTTGTGTATCATGGAGGATTTAATCTGATGGATCAGCGGATTCCGAGTTTAATTCGAGAAAAATGTTACGTCGACGGCCAGTGGATCGGCGAGGCCAGCATGGATGTTATCAATCCGTCCAATGGTGAAGTCGTCGGCCGCGTGCCGAATTTCGGCGCCGAGGAGACGCGCCAGGCTGTCGAAGCCGCGGACCGGGCCCTGAAACCCTGGGGTGCCTTGCTGGCGAAAGAGCGCTCGAAAATTTTACGCCGCTGGTTCGACCTGCAAATGGAGCACAAGGAAGAACTGGCCCTGCTGATGACCATGGAACAGGGCAAGCCTTTGATCGAATCCCGCGGTGAAGTGGAATATGCGGCCTCCTTTACGGAATTCTACGCCGAGGAAGCAAAACGCATATATGGCGAGACGATTCCCTCGCACCGGGCCGACAGCCGTATCGTTGTCATCAAGCAGCCCCTGGGCGTTATCGCGGCGATCACCCCGTGGAATTTCCCGGCGGCCATGATCACCCGCAAGGTCGCACCGGCACTGGCGGCCGGTTGCACGGCGGTCTGCAAACCCGCTTCCATGACGCCGCTGACCGCTCTCGCCCTGGCCGAACTCGGCCATCAGGCCGGCATCCCGGCCGGCGTATTCAACGTCATTACCGGCAGCGCCCGCGCCATCGGCGGCGAACTGACGTCGAACAACACCGTTCGCGGATTGACGTTTACGGGCTCGACGGAAATCGGCCGTGTGCTCATGGAACAGTGCGCTTCGAACATCAAGAAAGTCGAGCTGGAGCTTGGGGGCAACGCGCCGTTCATCGTCTTCGACGATGCCGACATAGATGCCGCGGTACAGGGTGCAATCGCTTCAAAATACCGCAATGCGGGGCAAACCTGCGTGTGCGCCAACCGCGTCCTGGTTCAGGAAGGGGTTTACGACGAGTTCGCTGAAAAACTGGCCGCAGCATCGGCCGAACTCAAGGTTGGAGACGGCACGGAAAACGGCGTTCTCCAGGGGCCGCTGATCAATATGGAGGCGGTTGAAAAAGTCGAGGAACACATCGACAACGCTCTTTCCAAAGGCGCCCGCATTGTCACC
>JANQQM010000065.1 GCA_028289365.1 Salaquimonas sp.
GCTGCTTTGCAGGGTATCCGATCGATTGAGAGGCAGCTCAAATTCATGGAGCTGGCGCAGAACGTCTGGTACGGGCTCTCCCTTGGATCGGTTCTGCTGCTCGCGGCCATCGGTCTCGCCATTACTTTTGGCGTGATGGGGGTCATCAATATGGCCCATGGCGAAATGGTGATGATCGGGGCCTACACGACATTTGTCGTGCAGGAATATTTCAGATCCTTTGCGCCCGACTATTTTGACTGGTCGTTGCCATTGGCCATTCCCTGTGCCTTTGTTTGCGCGGCGCTCGTAGGTATTGCAATCGAGCGCGGGATCATCAGGTTTCTGTATGGACGTCCCCTCGAGACGCTGCTTGCGACCTGGGGTGTCAGCCTCATCCTGCAACAGGCCGTCCGAACTATTTTCGGTCCGACGAACCGGGAAGTCGGCGCGCCTTCTTATATGAGCGGCTCGTTTGATTTTCTCGGACTGTCGATAACCTATGGTCGCTTGTGGATCATTGTTTTCACGCTATTCGTCTTTGCTTGCCTTCTTCTGATTTTGCGCATGACTCCCTTGGGGTTGCAGATGCGTGCGGTTACGCAAAACCGTCGCATGGCCAGCGCCATGGGCATTCGTACCGGATGGGTGGACGCGCTGACATTCGGGCTGGGATCGGGCATTGCCGGCGTGGCAGGCGTCGCACTGTCGCAAATCGACAATGTGTCCCCCAATCTTGGCCAGACCTATATTATCGATAGCTTTCTCGTCGTCGTCTTCGGTGGTGTCGGAAATCTTTGGGGCACACTGGTTTCCGCCATGACCCTCGGTATAGCCAACAAGTTCATGGAACCTCTGACCGGGGCGGTGCTCGGTAAAATACTCATTCTGGTTCTAGTTATTCTCTTTATTCAGAAACGCCCGCGGGGTCTGTTTGCATTGAAGGGCAGGGCGGTGGAAGCATGATATTGCAACGCTATTTTGTTGTCGGCGGCATCGAGGGAAAGATATTCCTTGGCCTGGTCGCGGGCATCTGCCTGCTGATCGTCGGACTGAATATGTTTGTTCCCGAGACGTCCGCGTTTCATGTGCCGACTTATGTCGTGGCCTTGATGGGCAAATATCTATGCTATGCGACACTCGCCCTCGCTCTCGACCTCGTCTGGGGCTATTGCGGCATACTTTCCCTAGGACACGGCGCTTTCTTTGCGCTGGGCGGCTATGCCATGGGCATGTACCTCATGCGGCAAATCGGAACCCGGGGCGTCTATGGAAATCCCGAACTTCCCGATTTCATGGTGTTTCTCAACTGGAGCGAGCTTCCCTGGTACTGGTATGGCTTTGACTGGTTCCCGTTTGCATTTTTCATGATGCTATTCATGCCGGGTCTGCTTGCTTTTGTCTTCGGCTGGCTCACATTCCGCTCACGTGTGACGGGGGTCTATTTTTCGATCATGTCCCAGGCCATGACCTATGCCATGATGCTGGCCTTCTTCCGCAATGACATGGGGTTCGGCGGCAATAATGGCCTGACAGATTTCAAGGATATTCTGGGCTTCAACATACAGACCGACGGGACACGGCTGGTCTTGTTCCTGTTAAGCGGATTGCTCTTGATTTTATGCTATCTCGTCTCGAAATTTATCGTGACTTCCACCTACGGCAAGGTCCTTGTCGCCATTCGCGATGCGGAATCCCGCACCCGGTTCCTGGGGTACAGGGTGCCTAACTACAAAATCCTGGTCTTTACGATTTCGGCCTGCATGGCCGGTCTTGCCGGAGCCCTTTATGTTCCCCAGGTCGGCATTATCAATCCATCTGAGTTTTCTCCCGCCAATTCCATCGAGGCGGTTGTCTGGGTCGCTGTCGGTGGACGCGGCACCTTAATCGGCGCAGCGCTGGGGGGCATTGTCGTCAACTTTCTGAAAACAATTTTCACAACCGGGTTTTTGGCGCCTTACTGGCTGTTTGCCCTCGGCGGACTGTTCATATTCGTCACCCTCGTGATGCCAAAGGGCATTCTCGGAACGCTCTATTCGCTCAAAAATATGTCTTTCGACAAATCCAAGACGCCCCGCGTCCCCCAACCGGCGGAGTAGAAACGATGAATGCGGCCAAGGTCAGCTCGACCATTCTTTACCTTGATGGTGTCACGGTGAGTTTTGACGGCTTTAAAGCCCTTAACAATCTTTCCCTGTCCCTTGATCCCGGCGAGATGCGGGCAATCATCGGTCCCAACGGTGCGGGTAAGACAACTATGATGGATGTCATTACCGGTAACACGCGACCCGACCAGGGCACGGTTCTGTTCGATGGAACAACGGATCTGACAAG
>JANQQM010000071.1 GCA_028289365.1 Salaquimonas sp.
GCGCTCTGCTTCCGCCAATCACGGTTGACCATGTTCCCCACGGTTCCGAATTGGTGATGGAAGAGACCTTTGGACCGATTGTCCCGATTGTCCGCGTCCCCGATGACGATGAAGCTGTAATGGAAATATCGAACTCGACAGAATTCGGACTTTCA
Source organism: Salaquimonas sp. (assembly GCA_028289365.1). GTDB lineage: Bacteria > Pseudomonadota > Alphaproteobacteria > Rhizobiales > Rhizobiaceae > BOKV01. The sequence continues at coordinate 156 of JANQQM010000071.1, forward strand.
TCCGGCGTGTGTACGAACGACCTGAACCGGGCGATCGGCTTCATTAACGGTCTTGATGTCGGCACGGTCAACATCTGGGAACAACCCGGTTACCGGATAGAAATGTCACCTTTCGGGGGGATCAAGGATTCCGGCAATGCGGTCAAAGAAGGCGTGTTGGAGGCAATGAAATTCTTCACCAATGTGAAGACCTATTCGCTGCCCTGGCCGCGTTGATTATCGGTTCATCGAATAACCACTAGTCCTGGATAAGGTATCAAGCGTTTGAAAAATATCCAGATACAGCACACCGAAGGTGAATCGAACACCTCCCAGGCAAGATCTGACTGGACCAGGCAGAACACCGGGGAGCACTCCAGAGATCTGCTGAAACGCGACGCTGACGCCTTTCTGCATCAAAGCCTTTCCAGCCCCTGCGTCAGCACCATCGCCAAGGCGCAGGGTATCTGGATCGAGGATCTTGATAGCCGTCGGTATATGGATTTTCACGGCAACAGCGTCCACCATATCGGCTATTCTCACCCGCGCCTGGTTGCCGCCATCAAGCAACAGATTGATGATCTGAGCTTCTCACCGCGTAGATTCACCAATACCGTCTCAGTTGAATTGGCCGAGCGGCTCGGCGAACTGGCGCCGGGTGATCTCAGTCGCGTCCTGTTTACAACCGGCGGGTCTGATGCGGTTGAAGTAGCGCTCAAGATCGCTCGCGCCGCCACAGGCAGGTTCAAGACACTCTCGTTTTGGGATGCGTTTCATGGCGCCGGATTTGGTGCGTCCTCGGTAGGTGGCGAAGCTACATTCCGCTCGCATATTGCCGGCCCGCTTGTTCCCGGAACCGAACATGTCGCACCATTTGCATGCTATCGCTGTCCTTATAATCATTCTGGACCGGATGTCTGCGGCTTGGCTTGCGCAAACATGGTGGACTATGTGTTGGAACGTGAAGGCGATATTGCCGCGGTCATTGCCGAGCCCATGCGCGCGGTACCGCAGGTGCCACCGCCGGGCTACTGGAAACAGGTCCGTGAGGCTTGCGATCGGCATAATGCGCTCTTGATTTTCGATGAAATCCCGACCGGCCTCGGCAAGACCGGCAAGTTCTTTTCTTTTGAACACGATGAAGTCGAACCGGACATTGTCGTCATGGGCAAGGCATTGGGTGGGGGCATCCTGCCGATTGCCGCAGTCGTTGCTCGAAATGACCTCAATGTCTGCGGTGATTTCGCAATCGGTCACTATACCCATGAGAAAAATCCAACGACGGCAAGAGCCGCACTGACAACCTTGTCGATCATCGAGGAAGAAGACTTGGCCGAACACGCTGCCGAACTCGGTGCATATGCAATACAACGGCTCAGCGAATTTGCTGAGACCTCGAACATCGTCGGTGACGTGCGCGGCCGCGGGCTTCTATTCGGAGTTGAGATTGTCCGGGACAAATCATCACGTATCCCGGCTCCGGAATTTGCAGAGCAAATCTATTATCGATGTCTGGATGCAGGATTGAGTTTCAAGATCTCGCAGGGATGCGTGCTCACGCTCTCACCACCGCTGATCATCACCCGCGCAGAGCTGGATAAGGCGCTTGATATCGTGGAAGCGGCGATCGCAGAGACGTCAGCGAATTAACAAGTTGAATGCCACATACATTGCAGGTCAAACTGACGGCTAATTTCCTTTACATGCTGCGGATCAATTTCTAATGTTTGAAATTCAGGAAAATAAACCCAAGAAATGGAGCGCAAAATGCGGAGAGTATTGATTACCGGGATGGTCTTGCTCGGTTCTCTGGGCTTGGCAAATGCACAGCAATTTACCCCTGCAGATATTGGCGTCGCCTTCGCCGAAGCGGACCAGAACAATGACGGTTTTGTCGATCGTGACGAATATGTCAGGGACTTCATTGCTGCCTTCATTGCCGTGGACACGGACGGCGACGAACAGATCGAGGCCGAGGAAATGGTCGATCCAGACCCGGTCAAACTGCAAGAGGCAGATGACAATCGAAACGGCAAGGTGAGTTTCTCCGAAGCTCTCGATGAGAAGATCACAGATTTCAACGAGGCTGATGCAAACAGCGATGGCAAGTTGAGCTATACTGAAGTCCTGACATATTCCGGGAGCCAATGAACATGAGACGTCCAGCAGCAATCATCGCAGCAATCACCTTGGCACTGACACTGACCGCCTGCCAAAATCCTGGAACAGTCGGTGGCGCAATTACCGGTGGATTGATCGGTAGTGCATTCGGTTCGGGCAAAGGAAAAACCGCGGCCATTATCGGCGGCGCCCTGCTTGGTGGATATGTTGGCAACCGGGCAATCGACCAGCAAAGATCCAACAGGTATTATCGCACCTATCAAAGACGGTATTAGTTCATATACCGATAATCAGCTTAGGCCCGGAGCGATCCTGAAATTTCTCGCTTCGGGTTTTTCTTGAGCAACCAGGCATCTCGGTTCATACATAATGGAATTTCCCTCCCCTACCCCTTACCCGTCACACCGTTCGGCTGTCTTGGCCGAGAACATGGTCGCCGCATCACAGCCCCTGGCGGGACAGGCCGGCATAACCATGCTGGCCAAGGGCGGTAACGCGGTCGATGCTGTTCTGGCTGCAGCAATCACGCTTACAATGGTGGAGCCGACAGGGAACGGCATCGGCTCCGATGCTTTCGCCGTGCTGTGGGATGGCAAGCAATTGCACGGATTGAACGCTTCCGGTCGCTCACCTGCAGGATGGACTCCGGAACGTTTCGAAAAATTGGGGGGCATGCCTGAACGCGGTTGGGAAACAGTAACAGTTCCCGGCGCAGTCGGAGCGTGGGTCGAATTGTCTGAACGTTTTGGCAAACTGCCCTTCGAGACTCTGTTCGAGCCGGCCATTCATTATGCCGAGAAGGGATTTTATGTCACACCGATCATTGGCAGACAATGGGCCATCGGAGCGGAAAAATTGTATGACCAGCCGGGATTTGCCGATCACTTCATGCCCGGCGGACGCACACCAAGAGCCGGTGAACGCTTTCTCAACAAGGATGGTGCTGCCAGTCTCCGGGAAATAGCGCAGACCAAGGGGCAATCCTTCTACTCCGGGCCACTGGCAGAAAAAATTGTGGCCGAAGCAAAACGGCACGGCGCCGCACTGGACCTTGAAGACCTGGCAAGTTGCCAGCCGGATTGGTGCGGCACGATTTCGCAAAGTTTCGACAATGTGGAACTTCATGAAATCCCGCCCAACGGTCAAGGCATTGCCGCTTTGATGGCGCTGGGAATGCTGTCGCACACACCCATTCGCGACCATGGCCCGGATGATCCGGCGGCCTTGCATCTCATGTGGGAAGCCATGAAGTTAGCGTTCCGCGACTCAGCGGCCTATGTCGCCGATCCCGCAGCGATGACGGACGTAAAAGCAGAAAATCTGCTCAACCCTGCTTATCTCGCCGAAAGAGCGAGACTGATTGACCCGACAAAGGCGCAGGATTTCAAGAGCGGATCTCCCGTTAAAGGTGGCACCGTCTGTCTTTCCGCTGCCGACAAATCGGGAATAATGATCTCGTTTATCCAGTCGAACTATGACGGTTTCGGCTCCGGAGTAGTTGTTCCCGGCACCGGCATTCACCTGCACAACCGTGGCTGCGGCTTTACGCTTGCTTCCGGCCATCCAAACCAGGTCGCACCACGCAAGCGGCCTTTCCATACCATTATCCCTGGTTTCCTGATGGCAAACGGAGACCCGCTAATGGCATTCGGCCTGATGGGTGCAATGATGCAGGCGCAGGGCCATATCCAGATGGTTTTGCGGACTCACCTTTGGGGCCAGGACGTACAAACCGCAGTCGACGCCCCACGCTGGCGGGTGAGAGAAGGATTGACTGTTTCCTGCGAAAACACGATGGATCCAAAGGTACTGGATGAGCTCTCAACTCTTGGGCATGACATACTTAGGGAAGAAGCTGATCCGACATTGGGTTTTGGGGGCGCCCAACTGATCCACCGACTGGACGGAGGGGGTTACGCTGGCGGGTCCGATCCACGTAAGGACGGCGGGGTATACGGCTTTTAAATCACGGCGACACCGCCTCGATATAGATTGGAACTGCAATCAGCCACGGTCCCAGGGTTGGCGGCTGTCCTCATAGACCCGCTGATCTGCCTTGAAGATTGAGGGATCATCAAGCGATCCCGCAACGAGAAAAATATTCTCCGGCATCATGCTCGTCGATTTATAGATCGACGAACCGCATTCGCTGCAAAAAGCATGTTCAATATCGTTGCCGGACTCCGATTTCCAGGTTCGTATTTTCAAGGGTCCGATCATGGTAACCGTGTCACGATCGACAGCCATTTGCGGTAAATGACCACCGCCCGAGATGTTTTGGCATTCCCGGCAGAAACACAAAACCGAAAATTTGATGCCACCGGTCACTTCATAGTTTATGGCCTTGCACAGGCAGCCACCCTTAAACATCGAAACCTACTTTCCTAAATCACGCCAGTTCCTGACAACAATTGCGGCAATCCGTCAGTCCGCTACTCCTCGGGCCGATCACGTTCATATCGTTGGGTCCAGTCAAACTCCGGCAGCCAGGACTCCCGACGGATTGTCCAAAGCTCGTAGCTTGGTACAAACTGGTCCGGCTTATCAAGGGATCCCAGATGCACTTCAATTTCCTCTCCGCTGACGGAAATTACTGAAGACCCGCACCTTGGACAGAAGTGCCTGCCTTCAAATTCCCCGGTTTCACCTTCGACTGTGACCGCATCCTTGTGAAAAATTGCCGAAGCATGGAACAGCGCGCCATGATGTCTTCTGCAATTCTGACAGTGACAAATACCAACTCGATCTGGGCTTCCGGTGACTGTAAACCGGACTCTCCCGCACAGACAGCCACCTGTTACTTGTGTCATCCGGTTCCTCCAGTAATTCGATTTCTCTACGTGTATGACGTGGAAGATGCACAATTTTCCGCAGATTTGGGTGAAAGTCACCCAATGCCGACCGGCTTCTATCCACACAATATACTCAATCTACAAGATTTTTTCGGGATAAATGGCGTAAATCTGATAATCGCCGTATATGTGTCCATAATAATAACGGGCGAGAAAAAAGTGGAACACCGGGCAAATGAACAATCCCCTCGATTTTCCCATTCGTAATCCCGCTTTAAAATGGTTCATTGAATGGTTCACCGCGCTTGGCATCCTGAAGCGCTGGTATCAGGACTGGATCGGGCTTTCGGTTGAACGACGAGACAGCGCCGCTTTCCTGGAATACACATTGGGCAGACTTGATGCAGGTCTCGATATCGGACCGGTCGAACGGCTGGAGGATATTCCTGAGACCGGCCCGGTCATGTTCATCTCCAACCACCCGCTAGGTGGCTTGGATGGGATGCTGCTGACCAGGAAACTGCTTGAGATTCGACCCGACCTGAAAGTTCTGACCAACGAACACCTTCTGATTTTTCCCGAATTTGAAGACATCTTTATCGGTGTGAACGTACTCAGCGACGATGCCAGACACGCCAACAGTAACGGAATCCGGCAGCTTGGAAGACATTTGGGCAAAGGCGGCGCAGTTCTGTTTTTTCCGGGAAAGATCGTTTCCCAGATACAGCTGCCGAGCATGAAGATCGCTGATCTGAAATGGACTCCAATGATCGCCCGGCTGGCGCGCAGATATAACGCGACCTGCATACCGATCTTTGTCAAAGCCAGAAATCCCATAAGCTTTTACCTGGCAAAGTTCATTCATCGTCGGCTGCGTACAGCGCTGCTTATTCGTGCAATGCTCTCCAAACGCGGCAAGACAATTCAAGCGGTCATGGGAACGCCGATTCCAGCCACGGACATTGAGAACTTTTCAGATGTAGGCGCGGCAACAGACTATTTGAGAATGTCCTGCGATCTGCTTGACCAGGATTCCGCCGCAGCCGGCGCAAGCGCCACGCAAAGCGAAATCAATCCTGACGTAGAGAAATCTCTGCTGCGCGAACAAGTCGAAAGCCTTTCGAAATATCTCCAGTTGAATGATGGCCCATTCCAGGTTTACTGCGTACCATACGCTGAACTCGGTTGCGTCATGAAACAGATCGCAATCTGCCGGGAACGTGCCTTTCGTGCAATAGATGCCGGAAGCGGTAAGGAAATCGACAAGAACCGATTTGATCCCTATTACTGGCATCTTTTCGTTTGGGATGATGAAAACGCACAAATTGCCGGCGGCTATCGACTGGAAAAAGCCGATCGGATAGCTGAGCTTTACGGCGTTAACAGCATGTGCAGCCAATCCGTCTATCGATATGATCGCAAATTCATTGCGCAATTGGGAAAGGCGATTGAACTCAGCAGATCATTTGTAACACCGGAATACCAGCTTCATCCGAAAGTGCTTGATCTGCTCTGGAAGGGCATTGCGCGATTTGTCGTTGCAAATCCTGGCTATCATACATTGTTTGGGCCGGTTTCGATCCCGCCAAAATATTCACTATTGGCCAGGTCCTTCCTGGCCGACGCATTTCTTACCCACTACAGCGCCAACCGTGATCTTTGTGACGGCGTCCTGCCGGTCTCGCCGCTTGATGTCGCTGATCGGCCCTGGACGAAGGAACTGGTGGATGCAGCCTCCGATATTCCATTCATAAATCGGTTACTCGGTCGCATCGACGACGGGAAGTCGATACCTATACTCATACGCCGATATCTCGCCCTAAACGGAAAGTTCATTGCGTTCGGCGTGAACGATGGATTCAACAAATCCCTTGACGGTCTCATCGTGGTCGACCTCAGGCAGGCGCCTGAAAAATACCTCAAACGCTACCTCGGCGTGAACGAAATTCGCGAAATCCACGGAATGGAACTGCAGGATTGAGGCGATAAAATCCTTAAAAATGGTGGCGTCACAGCTCGAGAGTGCCCTATGGATAACTCGGCCTACTGGGTGATGATCTCCGGTCCCATAACTGCATTCGGTATCACGGTCGAGATCCAGGGCACATAGGTCACCAGGATCAGGAAGATGAACATGATGGCCAGGAACGGCAAGGCAGCCCGTACGACGCCCATCATCGACATATTGGCGACCCCGGCCGTCACGAACAGGTTGAGCCCTACCGGCGGTGTGATCATGCCGATCTCCATATTAACGACCATGATGATACCGAGATGAATGGGATCGATCCCAAGTTCAATGGCGATCGGAAATACAAGTGGCGCGACAATAACCAATAGACCACTTGGCTCCATGAACTGGCCACCGATCAATAGGATCACATTGACAATCACCAGGAACAGGATTGGCCCGAAGCCGAAAGCCAACATGGCTTCCGTAATCTGTTGGGGTATCTGTTCGTCGGTAATTACATGCTTCAAGAGCAGAGCATTGGCGATCACAAACATCAGGGTGATGATCAGTTTGCCGGCATCGCGAAGGGTGTGAATTGTATCATCATGCCAAAGAGCAGTTACGATGGTTTGGGGTCTTGTCAGGATGGAACCACCTGATTTCAGGGGACCCATATCCCTGTAAACAAAGGTTGCGACAAAGAAGGCGTAGACCGAGGCAACAGCGGCCGCTTCGGTCGGCGTGAAAATGGCGCCGGTTATCCCAGGTATGCCATAGATGCCTACCATGATGATGACGATCAGCAGCAACCCCCACACTGCATCCCTGAAGCTTTCCCAGATTTCACCAAATCCCTTGAAGTTGCCCGCCGGCATGTCCTTGATGCGCGCCATGATGTAGATACCGATCATCAGCATCGTACCTGCCAGCAAGCCCGGCAAAATGCCTGCCAGGAACATCCTGCCGACGGAAACTTCAACTGCCGCGGCATAGACGACCATGACGATTGACGGCGGAATGAGGATGCCGAGCGTTCCGGCATTGGCGATAACACCTGCAGCAAATTCCTTGGTATATCCGACCTGGCGCATTGCAGCGATTACGATGGTTCCGATCGCAACAACGGTCGCCGGGGAAGAACCGGAAAGCGCAGCAAAGATCATGCAGGCCAACACGCCTGCGATGGCGAGGCCACCGCGCAAATGACCCACCAGTGCGATAGAGAACCGAATGATCCGTTGGGCCACACCGCCGGTCGACATGAAACTGGAAGCCAGAATGAAGAACGGAATAGCCAACAGGGTAGAGTGGCCTTCGAACGCTTCGAACAGCGTTTGGGCTACCGACGCCAAGGAACTGTCGGAAAAAGCCAGCAAAAACACGATCGATGAGAAACCCAACGAGACCGCGATCGGAACCCCGATCAACATCAGGCCAATGACCATCACAAAGAGGATTAAGACTTCCATATCGCTTAATCCTTCAGTTTAGCAGCCGCCTCGGCGACTTCTTCTTCTGCTTCGTGGCTGACGATCAGGCTATCCTGCTGCCCACGCCACACGCGGATGGCCACCTCAATGTAGCGCCAGACCAGCAGCGCCATGGAAATCGGCAAAACCATATAGGGTATGACCTTGGGCAATTTCTCGTAGGGATCGCCGTCATTGAACACGCCCTCAAGCCAGCGCAAAAAGAAGGGAACCGGAATATCCTGGGTCTCATACCAACCCTGGCCACGGAATTTCTCGACAAATCCCGTCGGGAACCATCTTCCGCTGGTAGGCGGCAGGTTGGCATACGGTGCCCAATAGTCCCATGCGCCCTTCAACAATAGAAGCGAATAGATCAGGCAAACAGAAACAGCGAACAAGGCCAGATAACGTCGCAGTGCCGGCGCAGCCATATTGATGATGGCGTCGACACCCAGATGAAGTGTCTTCTTGACCGCATAGCTCGCACCCAGCAAGACCAGCCATGCAAACAGGAAGACAGTCAGTTCGAGTGCGTAAAATATATTGGAATTGAAGCCGTAGCGCGCGACCACATTGGCGAAGGTCAACAGGGTCATGAAACCCAGAATTACGGCAATTACCGTTTCTTCGATGCGATCAACTCTGCTGGATTTGCCCGGTACCGCCGACATTTTCCCCTCTCCCATCTACCGGCCGCCAGTAATCCCGGCGACCGGTGATCTCAAATTCGAGTCAAAGTCAAACTTGCTTAGTTGACGGTGCTGTTGATTTCCTGAGCAGCGTCAATGTTCTCCTGACCCACGTCTCCGGCAAACTTGTCCCAAACCGGTTTCATGGCATCGATCCATGCCTGACGTTGATCGGCATCCAGGGTCCGCACGGTTCCGCCGGCATCAATGATTGCCTGCTTCGCTGCGTCATTGACGGCTGTCGATTCCATGTTGCGGGTCTCTGTCACCTCGGCAACAATTGTAAGGAACTGCTCGCGAACATCATCGGGCAGGCCATCAAGCCAGTCGACTGAAGTAACCAGCAGATAGTCAATAATGCCGTGATCGGTCTGAGTCACGCCGTCCTGCACTTCAAAGAATTTCTTCCCGTAGATGTTGGACCAGGTATTTTCCTGTCCGTCCACAACGCCCTGTTGAAGTGCACCGTAGACTTCGGAGAATGCCATTTTCTGCGGGCTACCACCCAAGGCTTCCATTTGTGCCACCAGCACGTCAGAAGACTGCACACGGAACTTCAGTCCGTCCGCGTCTGTCGGCAAAAGAAGCGGTTTGTTTGCAGACATCTGCTTCATGCCATTGTGCCAATAGCCAAGACCTTGAAGACCACGCTTCTGCATGCTGTCCAACATCGCCTTACCGGCGTCAGACGCCTGGAAAGCCTCGACTGCATTGATATTGGCAAACATGAAAGGCAGATCGAAGATGCGGAATTTCTTGGTGAACTTCTCAAACTTGGAAAGCGAAGGCGCGGCCAGTTGGACATCGCCCTGCAACATGGCTTCCAGAACCTTGTTGTCATTGTACAGGGTGGAGTTTGGGAACACCTCCATGCACATCTTGCCATTCATTTCTTCATTGACGCGCTTTTCAAGCAGAGACGCGGCAATGCCTTTCGGGTGCTTGTCGGTATTGGTCACGTGGCTGAATTTGACAACGATTTCGCCATCTTCACACGCTGCTGAAGCAACGGATGGTACAGTTGCGATAGCCGCCACACAGGCAGCCAGAAGTAGTTTTTTCATGGATCAACTCCCTTTGTCCGGCGTCCTCTCGCGCCGAGTGAACACAGAAAATTAGGGCTGGAGTATTAAAGCAACCCGGTTTTCATTATTTTTAAATTGCTCTTTAAATTCAACCACCTATGCAAGGACCGGCAGAATGAACGATTGATTTTTCCGAAATTTCGGACATAAATTGTGATTGGATTGAGCGCCAGACTGGCGCTGATCTGCATTTGATCGACAACGTTAGGATATCAAGATTCGTCCAACAATCATCGCCATAGCTATCTATACGATATTCGCCGCTGCGATCTGTTGGTGGGTGTATTTTGATGCGTTTGAAACGGCCTTGGAAGTCGACCGGGAAGCAGGCAGTGTCCGGCTTTCTGAAGCCAGCAGCCGCTTACGGGGACAGCTGGACGTATACAGGGTCCTGGCAAATGTCGCTGCCGACGAACCAATTATGGCCTTGGCGGCGGTTGACCCGGAAAAATTTGATGTCAGCAACGATCTTGCAAAGCTCAACCTGAAATATGGCGCTCACGAAATCGAGCTGACAGATCCGGAGGGAAATGTCATTGCGTCCTCCTCATCCGACCTAGAAAGCAATACCTATCCATCTGGGTTGATCAGGGCAGCCCTCAATGGGCGTCTTGGCTACTCCGTTGAACTGGATGGCGATGATCGCCTGGTGCGGTTCAGCCGGGGAATTGATATCGGTGGCGAGCGGCCATTAGGCGTTATTGTCGTTTCGACAAGTCTTGCGGCATTGGAATTTGAATGGCCCGTAATACCGGAGCCGGTAATTTTCTTTGATAGCGAAGGACTATCAATTTCTTCAAATCGACCCAACCTGCTTTTATATTCGAATTCAGGGGATCCGGAGTTAGCGCAATTTCCTTTGAATAACCGGCAGGAATTGGCTGACTCGATCCTTTGGCTGTTCACCCCCAACCGGGCAAGTGCCGAAGAGGTACAGTCTTTGACAACCGACATTCCGCAATTGCAGATGACCGGTCAGATCCTCCTCGATACTTCAGGCGCCCGCGACACCGCACTGTTACGGCTTGGATTGGCCGCCGCCCTGTTGTTTGCGCTTGCGCTTGTGGGAGCCATCATTCTTCAACAGCGTCGCAGACTGGCCTTGGAATTTCACCATTCATCGACATTGGAGCAGCGTGTAGAAGAGCGGACTGCCGAATTGCGATCTGCCCAGGTTAAACTGGTTGAGGCCTCCAATCTTGCCGCTTTGGGCCGATTGTCAGCGGGTATAAGTCACGAATTGAACCAGCCGCTGGCGGCCATCCTGAACTTTGCCGAAAATGGAAAAAACCTGATCAAAAAGTCACGCGTTACGGAAGCCGGCGAAAACCTTGCCGAGATTTCCAATCAGGTTCGCCGAATAAATCGGATCATCGGTAATCTTCGCGCTTTTTCGAAACAGGAAAAGACCCCGCTTGCCCGAATAGACCTCGTGGAAGCCGCAAACCAGGCTCTGGAATTGGCAAGCCCAGACATTTCTTCAGCCAAGGTAAAGCTGCAAAATAATTTCCCGGACCAGCCGGTATTCGTGATGGCCGGCAAGGTACGCCTGGAACAGGTCATTTTAAATCTGATCAGCAATGCAGTGGACGCCATGGCGTCGAGTAAGGCTCGCATTCTCACGCTGGCAATCGACATAGTTGG
>JANQQM010000074.1 GCA_028289365.1 Salaquimonas sp.
GTTTATCTGGCAATTCAGCAGGGAACAGTCGATGGTCAGGAAAACCCCGTCGATACGATCAAGTCGCTCCGATTCTATGAGGTGGCGCCAAACATTACCCTTACCCGCCATGTCTACAGCCCGCTCCCACTGACCGTTTCGGAAAAGACCTGGCAGTCATTCTTAGACGAAGACAAGGCAGCCGTTCAAAAGGCGGCGGCCGAATCGGCAAGCTTCAGCCGCGAACTGGTAAAGAACTCGGTAAATAGCCAGCTCGAGGAGATGGAAGCAGCAGGCGCAACCGTTGCTGTACCTACAATTGGACCGTTCCGCGACGCAGTTGCTTCTGTCTATGACAAGGCGCGCGGTGTCTATGGCGCCGAGGCAGTCGACAAGGTTCTGGCGGACGCAGCGAAGATCCGCGAGGCCATGCCCTCCAACTGATCAGTCGGATCAAGAATTGGTGGCCGGCATCAAGCATGTCGGCCATCAGAAAATTTGCAATCCTGGTCACGGAAAACAAGAATGGACTACCGGCCACACTATCCGCTTCCCTTGCGCTGGCTGAGTATGGCCGTCGATCTATGCCTGGCGATATTCGGCATTTCGATTGTCACGCTCGTCTTTATCAACGCCACCTTGAGGGGTGCCGCCGGGTTCGACCTCGCATGGTCGCTTGAAGTCACGGCGTTCTTCCTGCTGTGGAGTACGTTTCTGGGCTGTGCGGCAGCAATTGCGCGGGGCGCCCATATGCGGGTCAGCGAAATCGCTGAATCGATCTTTCCGGTTAAAACCCAGTATTGGCTCGCAATTACCATCAATCTGGTCATTGCGGTGATGTTGGTCAGCCTGATCGTGACCGGCTACTCCATTTCAAGCCATACCTGGGCGCAGCGTACGACGGTGCTCTATTGGCCGGTCGGCTTTCTCTACGCCTCAATGCCGGTTGGCATGGCCATTTCGCTGATCTTTCATGCCTTCAATTCCATCTACGATTTCAACAATCCCGGCACTTTCGCTGACAGGAATGACGGACCGAATGTGGAGGCCGCATCGTGATTCTGCTCTTTGTTGTCTTCGTGTTTCTGGTAACGGTCTTCCTTGGCGTTCCGCTGGTCTGGGCGATCCTGCTCACCGCTGTATTACCCATCATCATCTTTGATCTCGGCTATCCGCTTCAGGCGCTCTATCTGAATTTCATCGGCGGGGTGGAGCCTAATCACTTCCTGGCAATCCCCCTGTTCATTGTCGCCGGAGAGCTCATGAGCCGCGGCGGCGTGGGCATGCGGATTATCACCTTCGCCCGCGCCGCCTTTGGGTTCATGCCCGGTGGCTTGGGGATGGTCGTCGTCGGCGCGTCGATGATCTTCGGCGGAATATCCGGTTCTGCAATCGCAGACAGTGCCGCAATCGGCTCCGTCATGATCAAGAACATGGCCAGGGAGCATTACAACAAGGCCTTTGCCGCAGGTCTCGTAGCCGCGGCTGGCACGATCGGCATCATCATCCCGCCATCAATCCCGATGCTGATTTACGGTTTTGTCGGCAATGTTTCGGTTGCCGACCTTTTTTTGGCGGGCATGGTGCCCGGTATCCTCTTTGGCGCGGCATTCATGGCTGTTTGCTATTGGGTGGGCAAGTCGACAGGTTGTGACCCCGGCGGGCGCACGACTACAGCAGAAGAGCTTTGGTCCTCCTTCATCGGCACTGCACCAGCCTTGTTCATGCCGATCCTGATTTTAGGGGGTATATTCTCGGGCTGGGTAACACCAACCGAGGCCGCTGCGCTGGCAGTCGTCTATGGTCTGGTGGTGACGATCTTCATCTATCGCGATTTCAAGATCCGCGATCTGCCGCAATTGATGATCGATGCTTTTGTCACCAGCGCCACCGTAATGGTGGTGATCGGCGCAACCTCCGTTCTTGGCTGGCTGATCACGCTCGAACAAATGCCGCAAATCCTTGTTTCGTTTGTGCAGGAAATGTCGTCCAGCCCGTGGGTGTTCCTGCTCCTGGTCAATGTCGTCATGCTCATATTGGGACTGGTTCTCGATCCGGTTCCGGCAATCCTGTTGACGGCACCCTTGTTCCTGCCGACCGCTCAGACATTTGGTGTTGATCCGGTTCATCTCGGAGTCATCATGACCTGCAACGTGGCCGTCGGCTTGTTTACCCCACCGGTCGGTGCCACGCTTTACGTAGCTTCGCGAATATCTGGCGTAGGTGTCTTGTCCATCGCGCGAAAAATGGGCCTATTATATCTGGCAGCGATCAGCGCTTTGTTGCTGGTCACTTATGTGCCGGTTGTTTCAATGGGCATGGTCCATCTGGTTCGCTGATATGCGATGGTGAGGAATATCATATGTATGCAGTTGTCGTCAGTTTTGACATCAAGCCGGAGGCGGTAGCCCAATTCATGCCATTGATGCTGGAAAATGCTCGGTCCTCTCTGCGCGACGAGGAAGGTTGTTATCAATTCGATGTCTGTACCGATCCCGGCAGGCCGGGTGAGGTTTTTCTGTATGAACTCTATGAGACAAGGGCCGCATTCGATGTTCATTTGACCATGCCGCATTACAAGACATTCGACACCGCCACCGCGCCGATGATCGCGACCAAGCACGTCAAGACATTCGAAAAGGTGGAACAATGATCTGGGAGGTATATGCGCTCAAATACGCTGACCGTCCAGGAAGGGCACGAACGGACAGCTTCATCTTCGATGACAATCATGATGTACCCCATCCGATCGACTATTTCATCTGGGTACTGAAGTCAGGCGATGAGGTCATCGTGGTCGACAGCGGCTATGACATGCCGGAGGCCATGAAGCGGGATCGGCCGATTCTACGCGAGCCTTCCGAGGTTTTGCGCGAGATCGGCATTAACGCCGAGACGGTCACCCAGCTGATCATTACCCATCTTCATTACGATCATGCCGGCGGCCTGGCACAATTTCCAAATGCCACGATCCATCTGCAGGCAGCCGAAATGGCCTTTGCGACCGGCCCATGCATGTGCCACGATACCCTGCGCATGCCGTTTTCTGCTGAGCATGTCTGCCAGATGGTTCATCGCGTATATTCCGGTCGGGTAATCTTCCATGAAGGAGATGGTCAGGTCGCCGATGGCGTCACCGTCCATTGCATTGGCGGTCATTCGCGTGGTCTGCAAGCGGTTCGGGTGCGAACCGCATCCGGTTGGTTGTGCCTGGCCTCAGATGCTGCCCATTACTACGAGAATGCATTTCTGAAAAAGCCCTTTCCAATCGTTGTCGATCTGGAAGACATGCTTTTGGGTTTTGACAAGGTAATTGAGCTGGCAAGTGACAAGCGGCTGGTAATTCCCGGACATGATCCGCTTGTCATGGAATTGTTCGAACGCTCCGGGCCGGACTTTGCAGTACGTCTTGATACCGGACCGGTCGGGGAGTTTCCCTATTGAAACTGGGTGTCATAGCCGATGATTTCACTGGCGCTTCCGACATTGCGCTGACGCTTGCCGAAGGCGGCATGAAGACCATGCAGCTTGTCGGCACGCCCGAAGACGATATTGACTGTGATGCCGGTGTCGTCTCCCTGAAATCGCGTACCGCGCCGCTCGAGATAGCAATCTCACAATCCCTGGCCGCCTGCGATTGGTTAGTTGCCCAGGGATGCGAGCAGATTGTATTCAAGGTTTGTTCGACCTTCGATTCAACGGATGAAGGAAATATCGGCCAGGTCGCCCAGGCACTGGCGGAGCGTCTTGGGGAAACAAGGGTGATCGTATGTCCGGCTTTTCCCGAAAATGGCCGGAGCGTCTACCAGGGCCACCTGTTCGTCGGTGATCGCCTCCTGAATGAAAGCGGAATGGAAAATCATCCGCTGACGCCGATGACGGATCCCGATCTGCGCCGCGTACTGGCGCGGCAAACCAGCTGGAAGCTCGGGCATATCGCGGCTGACAAGGTGTTTGCCGGCGCGCGGGCAGTTACGGCAGAACTCGCTGGCGAGCAAGCAATGCTGGTGACCGATGCCGTTCGGGATCAGGATCTGTACACCATAGGCAAGGCAGCTGCCGGACAAAAACTGCTGGTGGGCGGATCAGGCATTGCGCTTGGATTACCCCGAAATTTTGGCCACAGCCCCGCAAGCCCGCAATGGTCGGGTGTTTCAGGTAAGGGTGTGGTCTTGTCGGGTTCATGCTCGATCGCGACGCGTGGCCAGATAGCCAAATTCATTAACCATGCGCCGGCACTCGAGTTGAGGGCCGAGGAAATCATGGAAGGAAGCCAAAACGTAAAGATTGTCGCAGACTGGGTAATGGCGCAGGATTGCGACGCGCCGCTGGTTTATTCTTCGGCAGAACCGGAGATCGTCAGGCAGGCGCAGAAGCGATTTGGAAAAGACAAGATCGCCGACAAGATCGAGACGCTGTTTGGTGCACTGGCGGGCGAACTCGAGAAACGGGGCATTACCCGCATCGTGTCAGCCGGTGGCGAAACTTCAGGCGCAATTGTCGATGGCCTGAACATTCGCCATATGACGGTGGGGACCAGGATTGCGGCAGGCGTTCCCGCGATGGGTATCGATGGGAATAACCTGGCCATTGCACTGAAATCCGGAAACTTTGGCGATGAGGATTTCTTTGAAACAGCGCTGAATGTGTTAGCCGGGAATTCATAGATCCTTCTTCATGAACCATCGCTTGTGGGACGGCGGAGATTGCCATTCTGCATTTTCCAAAGTACCGAAAACTTCGTAACCAAGACCGGTATAGAAGCTCCTGGCTTCCAGGTTTGACGTATCCAGCCAGGCGGCATGGCAATCAGCTTGCCTCCCGGCATTCTCGATCTTCTCGACCAAAACACGCCCGATACCGGTACCGCGATGTTTTTCGCGGACCCAAAGTGTCTTGATCAACAACCATCCATAGGAGGTCGACGCAGTAATGCCGCCGATCAGTTCGCCGTCATCGTCACGCGCCGAAAGAACGATGTTTGAATTTTCCGCCTGTTGGTTCGCATCTGCCAATGCCGACAGCAATTCGCGCTCCACCTGTGCAGAAATCTGCTGCGCCTCGGCACCTGTTTCCGTTCGGACTTCCATGGGTAGGTTTCGCCTTTTCAACTTGATTCTCCCGAAATTCATAGCATTGGCGGGCGATTGAAGCATGCCACTTGACTCCCGGATTAATTTATATAACTAGTATGTTATGGAACAAACTGGTTATGATATAGAATCCACAAGCCTTGACGCAGTTTTTTCGGCATTGGCCGACCCGACCCGTCGGGCAATTCTTTTGCGGCTGAGCGATGGCGAGGCCAGCGTCAACGAGATCGCGAAACCATTTGAAATCAGCCAGCCGGCAGTATCGAGACATTTGAAGGTTCTTGAAAAGGCCGGCCTGATCGAGCGGGGCATTGATGAGCAGCGCCGCCCGGCACGATTGAAGGCAGAGCCGATGTCGGCTGCTGTCGACTGGCTCAATGAATTCAGTCAATTCTGGGAAACCAGCTTTGAACAGCTTGACGGATTACTCACCCAATTAAAGCAATCTGAAATAAAGGATACGGATAATGGCTGACTTGCCGGAATATGTTATCGACCGGGTTTTTGACGCACCACTTCCATTGGTATGGCGCGCATGGACCGATCCGGAATTACTGTCTCGTTGGTATGGGCCCGGCGTGGAAACCATTATCCATGAATATGATCTCAAGCCCGGGGGCGTCTGGCGCAACGAAATGAAATGGGGAGAAAATTCCGACCTCAGCAAGATGGCATTTGTCGAAGTCGTGCCTGAGAAGAAAATCGTCTGGCATCATTCCTCGACCGACAAGGACTGGAACATCGCGACCAACCCTATGATGCCGGACTGGCCAAAGGTTTTGCTTACAGTCGTTACGTTCGAGGAACAGGCCGGAAAAACCAGAGTGCGCCTTTCCCAGACACCCATGGACGCGAGCGACGCCGAAATCGCCTGTTTCGCTAATATGATGGCCGGCATGGACAAGGGCTGGGGAAGCGGATTCGAGATCATCGAGGAAATTCTTGGCGAATTGCAGGACTGACAAATTGGTGCCGTTGCCGCTCTTGCGGCAACAGCTGCTGGATGAACAAGCTACTGAGCAGCGCTTGTACGCAAGCGGGCAAAATGCTCGTCCCAGCCTGCATCAAGTGCGCTCAGCATTCCCCAGGCACCTTCCCCGGCTGCAGCTTCGATACCTTCATGTTCAAGCGTCAGCTTGGTGCCGCCGTTTACCTCCTCCAGCTGCCATGTGACGGTGGTCATTGCGCCGTTTAGCGGCTTTACGGTGAAGCTCCAGACCATGTGGGACGGCGGATCCATTTTCAGAACCGTGCCCCAGCACAATTTGTCGGTCGCGCCGTCATCCAGGATCTTGACCAGGGCGTAATCCTCGCCTTCGGAAAGATCGCTCGGCGCCGGGTGAAACCACTCGGCCAGTTTTTCTTTTTCCGTGAGATAGGCCCAGACGGTTTCGCGCGGAGCGGCCACAAAGATGGACTTGTTGATGGTCGTGTCAGCCATTGTCGTTTTCCTTTGTCGATTTTTGGTTGGATTCGATTGCGCTCTTGAGATCTCCAAGCTTGGAGTCCCAGAAATGGCTGAAATATTCGAGCCAGTCGGCAACCGTTTTTAGGGCCATGGGTTCGAGACGGTTTATCCGTTCTCGTCCCTTCGGATGAACCGAGATGAGATTGCCTTCTTCAAGGATGATCAGATGCTTCTTCACCGCGCCGCGGGTGATATC
The DNA here is from genome assembly GCA_028289365.1 of Salaquimonas sp. Classification (GTDB taxonomy): domain Bacteria; phylum Pseudomonadota; class Alphaproteobacteria; order Rhizobiales; family Rhizobiaceae; genus BOKV01. The sequence continues at coordinate 6,737 of JANQQM010000074.1, forward strand.
AAACCGGTCGCAGACTTCCCCGATTGTCATTTCCGACTGCGCAAGATGGACCAGGATTTGCCGTCGGGTCGGGTCGGCGAGCGCTCTAAAGGCGCCTTGTTCTGCGGAGTGCATCATTCTTCTACCGGTAGGAAATCAAACTTCCCGTCCTGATAAAGAAAGGTAACGCAGTCGACTTCTGAAACGCATTTCGACACATGCGGCAGACCAGCCGGAATCTCGTAAAAGGAGCCGACGCCCAGGCTGACGTCTCCATTGCCGTGAACATCTGTATTGGTGATTTCGCCACTGACCACCAAGCCGTACATGTTTGCTGTCTTGATATGGACTGGGCTGACAAGACCTGCGGGCAATTTGACCATTGCCATATAGGCGGATTTGAACCGGTCGCCCTGCAAAGGCGCGAAAGCCACCCCCTCGGGCGTGACCTCCCATTGTAGCTTTTCCGCAGGCAGGGAAACAATTCTGCCGGCATCTTGTGCATTTGCGCTGGCAGCCGGCAAGGCAATCAGGCCGGCAATTGCCAGACAGCATATTGCCCTTGAACGTGAGGTAATACCCATGACAAAGATCCTTTTCATAATACCTTTTGGTATCATTTAAATAACACCAAAAGGTATTATGTCAAGATGAATACGAAATATTGTTATGAGAGCACTGATTTTTGGGATTACATGGTTGCGCCGATTTGCCAGGGAACAAATTCGTAATCGCCCAGGCCCTGGCCTTCCGATTTGGATTTTTCGCCGGATGCCACCCGCAGCAGGAGCTCGTAAATTTCCCGGCCTTTCTCTTCCAGGCTCACGCCATTGGTCAACATGGCCCCGGCATTGATGTCCATGTCTTCATGCATGCGTTCGTACATCTGGGTGTTTGTGGCGATCTTGATGCAGGGGGCAGGCTTGGAACCAAAGGCCGATCCACGCCCGGTCGTAAAGGCAACCAGATTGCACCCCGAAGCAATCTGACCGGTTACCGAAGCCGGGTCATAGCCGGGTGAATCCATGAAAGTGAAGCCCTTTTCGGTGACCTGCTCACCATATTTATAGACACCATTGAGCGGCGTAGTCCCACCCTTGGCAGCCGCGCCAAGCGACTTCTCCAGAATGGTGGTCAGGCCACCTTTCTTGTTGCCCGGGCTGGGATTATTGTCCATCGATCCCTTGTTACGCTCGGTATAGTCCTCCCACCAGCGGATCAGCTTAACCAGCTTCTCGCCGGTCTTTGCGTCCTTGGCGCGCCGGGTCAGAAGATGCTCAGCGCCGTAGATCTCCGGCGTTTCGGCCAGTACACCGGTCCCGCCTTGCGCTACCAGCAAATCACAGGCATGGCCAAGCGCCGGATTGGCGGAAATTCCGGACCAGGCATCTGATCCGCCACATTGCAACGCGACGGTCAGATCGGAAACCGGGCAGGGCTCGCGCCGCGCCTCATTGGCGATCGGCAGCATTGCCCGAACCTTTTCGATTCCCAATTCAATCGTTTTTCTGAGACCGGCAACATCCTGGATATTCATAGTCTGGAACAACGGGCCGGCTTCAAGGCCGAAACTCTCCAATAGCCAGTCGATCTGGTTCATTTCGCAACCAAGACCCACCATGACAACCCCGGCATGGTTGGGATGACGGGCATATCCCCACATCACCCGCTGTAGTGCCTCAAACCCGTCGCCATCGCCTGCCATTCCGCAACCAGTGCCATGGACAAAGGCAACGACGCCGTCGACATTGGGATATTGTGCCAGTTCTTCCGGACCGAATGCTGCAGCGATCATCCTTGCAGCAGTGGCCGAACAATTGACCGACGTCAGAACCGCAACATAGTTACGGGTGCCGACGCTGCCGTTTTTCCGCCGATAGCCCATGAACGTATCGCGCTTTGCCGGATCGACCATCTCGACCGGTCGCAGGTCGGTCGAGAATTCATAATCCATTTCGGTATTTCGAAACTCGATATTATGCGTGTGAATGTGATCGCCCGGAGCGATATCGTTTTCGGCATAACCGATTATCTGGGCGTATTTTCGGATTGGCTGACCGGCACTGATCGGACCCGCGGCCAGTTTATGGCCACGCGGGATCATTGAGGTTGTTACTACGTTTTCTACGGAAACTCCGGCTTCGAGGGGGCGTGTCGCTGTCACGACATTGTCGGAAGCATCAAGTCTAATGAAATTGTCCACGTCTTCTCCCTGTCATAGGCGCGGTAACACTGCTTGGGTCAACCAGCTTATTTCAGCATACGGAAATGTGCCAGTGAAGTGAATGCCGGTCGCTAGTGTGCTTATTCAGGCCGCGGCTGCAACCCCTGCGGTAAGATAATGATTTGACCGTGATTATTTGGCGCAATTTTAGATGATTGTAAAATGATGAAAATCACAGCATTACTATCTGTTCTTTCGGGCAGGAGAATTCCATGACAACAAAACCCAGGCTGGCAGACAAACGGGCGCTTGTGACCGCCGCCGGTCAGGGGATCGGGCGGGCAAGCGCTATGGCGATGGCAGACGAAGGCGCGAAGGTCTTTGCTACCGACATAAATGAGGATGCTCTTGCGGAACTGGCTGAGCTGGCGCATTCCAATATCGAAACATTTGTTCTGGATGCACGAAACGACGATGACATCCGTAACGGCGTGGCGCGGGCTGATCCGGACATCCTGTTTAATTGCGCCGGTTATGTTCACACCAATACAGTGCTCGATTGCACCGACGAGGATTGGGATTTTGCTTTCGATCTCAATGTGCGCTCAATGTTTCGCACAATCCGTGCCGCCCTGCCGGCAATGCTTGATCGCGAATATGGTTCGATCATAAACATGTCGTCGGCCGCCTCCAGCATTATTGGCGCTCCAAACCGCTTCATCTATGGCACCACGAAAGCGGCTGTAATCGGCATGACCAAATCGGTAGCGCGTGACTACATAACAACCGGCGTCAGATGTAACGCGATCTGTCCCGGTACGATCGACAGCCCATCCATGCATGACCGGATGCGGGCAGGCGGAGACTATGAAACTGAAAAGAAGAAATACATCGCACGCCAGCCAATGGGCAGAATGGGCACACCGGAAGAAATTGCAGCACTCGTCGTTTATCTTGCATCTGAAGAAAGCGCGTTTACAACCGGTCAGACCTGCGTAATTGATGGCGGGTGGAGCGGCTGAGCTATCAGCAATCAAAAATCTCGATCACCCAGGATAAATTAAATTCAGGAAGGCTAGGCAACCAATGAAACTGGTTAGATACGGAAAATCGGGTGCAGAAAAACCCGGCATGATAGATGGGGACGGAAAACTGCGCGATCTGTCCGGTCAGGTTGATGACATTACCGGGGCGACATTGTCCGCCTCCTCTCTTGCAGCCCTGCGCAAGATTGACCCGTCCAAAATGCCCTTGGTGAAGGGTAAGCCGCGTCTTGGTCCCTGTATTGGCGATATCGGCAAATTCATGTGCATCGGCCTGAACTATGAGGACCATGCCGCGGAATCGAACCTGCCGATTCCGGATCATCCGATACTGTTCATGAAGGCGAATTCGGCA
>JANQQM010000094.1 GCA_028289365.1 Salaquimonas sp.
AAGGCGGCGGCGGCGTTGTTAACGGCACGCAAAGCATCGTCGACGCTTGCAGCCGCAGCCCTGGTTGCCGGTTCGCCCGAAATCGGATTGGCGCGCTCGAATGTTTTTTCGCCCGCCGCATCCTGATCTTTGCCGTCAATTAAAAGTGCTGCCGTTTCCATGACTATCCGTGCTCCCGGTTTTCCTCCTCGTCCGTTTGCTTGCGGACGAATTTCCATCTTCGGAAACACAGTAATATTGCCTGCAAATTCGTGAATAGACAATTTGGAAGCAAAATTGCACTTTTACCGCAAATATCGGATAATCAGGCTCAAAGATGGAGCAAACCGATATGGTCGCGATTGATAAGCTCGCTCACAATACTGCTCATGAGGGCTTGGAGACCCGACGGGTATCCAGCACCCTGACCCAAACAGCATTTGAGCTGCGCGGCGGTCGTTTTCATTTATTTCTACTTGAGAATGGCGCCGGTACGCTCGTCGCAGAAGACGGGGAACACGGATTTACGCCGCCGACCATATCCTGGCTGCCGGACGGGATGGCTCGAACAATAACGGTTTCGGCAGGATCTACCGGCGTGCTTGTCAGCATCCCTGAGGCGCTGTTAGGCAAGTCCATCCCGCAGGGTGTTGTGGGCAGCCAACTGCGTCAGGTCATGGGATTGCGCCAACACCACCAACAGGTGGACGCCGACGCATTTCAAGTCATGTCAAACTATGCGCAACTGGCTGAACGTGAACTCGTCAGAATTGCCCCGGGCATGGATACAGTGTTGGAAAACGCGGTTTCAATAATGCTTGTGGAGCTGTGGCGCTTGTCGGGCGTCGAGGTTATCAGGCCCGTCCCGCTTCCACGCAATCTGGTACATTCATTCATGTCTCTGCTGGATGTTCATTTGCGTGACCATTGGAGCGTTGCTGATTATGCCGACCATCTGGGCGTCTCGCGCGACCGGCTGACATCCGTATTACGTCGCGCCACGGGAGAAGCGCCGCTGGCGCTGATCCACGGCAAGATGATTGCCGAAGCAAAGGTCCTACTCACCTCCACAACGCAACAGGTTGCAGAAATTGCCTTTACGCTCGGTTTCAATGATCCGGCTTACTTCAACCGGTTTTTTCAGCGCCACGTTGGAACAACACCGGCGCGATACCGGCGAGAAAAACGAAAACCAGAGCTCAGCGAAGAGGAATCTTTCGCCGCCTGGCCGTAACGAATACCGAAAGGTTGCAACTATTCTGCGGGCATTGCAGCCTGTGCACGGATCGCCGAATAGCCAGAGTCCCGCGCATTGCGGCAAATGTGCAATTATTTCCGCAAAATGTCTATTCAGCGTCGAGGCGTGCTCCCCTTATCCTCTCGATACAAGGCAATCGACAAGTTTATCGGGAGGAAAAAATGAATCGTCGTACCATCATGGTTTCATTCAGTTCCGCGCTTCTTGCAGCTGGAATAGCGGGCCTTACGGCAGCATCCGTGATCGCTGCCGATCCAATCAAGATTGGCGTGGTTTCGCACCTGACCGGCCCATTGGCTGGCGGAGAGGCGGTTACGCATACTCCAAATATCGAGCTTTGGGCAAAGCAGATCAATGATCGTGGCGGATTGAAAGTGGACGGCGAACAACGTCCGGTGGAGATCATCACCTACGATGACAAGACAGATCCCGCCGAACATATCAAGGCGGTGCAGCGTCTCGCCACACAGGATGAAGTCGACTACATGCTGTCGCCCTATGGCACGGGGTTCAACATCGCAGCGGCACCAATCTACGCGAAGTACAACTATCCGCTGGTAGCCGTGAGCGCTATCACCGATAAGATTCCCGAACTGTCCAAGCGCTTCCCGAACATGTTCTTCACATTGGGAACGACAAGCGGTTTTGTCGAAGGCGTTCGCGATACGCTCGTGACGATGCGTGATGCAGGTACGATCGGCAACAAGATCGCCATGGTGAATGTCGCGGATGCTTTCGGCATCGAACTGGCCGACACGGCGCGCCCGATTTTGACCGAGGCAGGCTTTGAAATCGTCTATGACAAATCCTACCCGCTGGGCACACCGGATATTTCGCCGGTGGTCAAGGGTGCCAAGGCATCCGAGCCTGATGCCTTCGTTGCCTGGTCCTATCCGCCGGACACCTTCGCGCTCACCGAGCAGGCGATAATCGAGGACCTCGACGTCAAGGCGTTCTATACCGCCGTGGCAACATGCTTCCCGGCATATGCTGACAAATTCGGAGCGAAGATCGAGGGTAATCTTGGCGCAGGCGGCATCAACCCTGACACGCCTGCGATGCAGGCATATCGCAAAGCGCATAAGGAAGTGACCGGCAAGGAAGCCGACTACTGGGCGTCCGCAACCTACTATGCAAGCCTCCAGGTTCTTGAACAGGCCATCGAAGGTGTTGGCTCCGTCGATCGGGAAGCGACCATCGATTACATCAAGAACAACAGCTTCGATACAGTCCTCGGTACCATCAGCTTTGACGAGAACAACAACTCCGAGCGCTACTGGTCCGTCGGCCAATGGCGTGACGGCGTGTTCCGCGCAGTTGCGGATACCGGCATGGGTGATTCTGTACCCGCCGTCGCCAAGGAAGGCTGGAACTAGATTCTCCTCCCTGAACTGCCGCCCGGATTCGAATTGCCGGGCGGCCCTTTAATTACCAGGCGTAGATGCGATGGATATTCTAATTTCAGGATTACTGCTGGGCGGCACTTATGCGCTGATGGCCATGGGCCTCAATCTCCAATATGGCGTGGCCCGCATCATGAATCTCGCCAATGGCGAAATGTTGGTACTTGGCGGACTGGCTGCGTTTTGGCTCTTCACGGCTTCCGCGATCAGCCCGCTGATTACCGCTCTTGTTGTAGCGCCTTTGGCTTTTGCCGGTAACTGGCTCATCTACCGCTACCTGCTCCTGCCGCTGGTTCGTCGTTCAAAAAACCAGGGGCAATTGGAAGTCGACTCCATTCTCGCAACTTTCGGCATTAGCTTCGCACTGGTCGGTGTCATGGTCTCGATCCACGGCGAATACATCACCTACTCCTATCTGGCCGATCCTTTCTCCATCCTCGGCAGCACGGTAGCACTAAACCGGCTTGTCGCATTTCTGGCTGCAGCAACCATTGGAGCAGCACTCTATATCTGGCTCAATCGCACCTATGCCGGGACTGCCGTGCGCGCGGTATCGGTAGACACCGAAGCGGCCGGGCTGGTCGGCATCAATGTGGATCGAATTTCTGCACTGGCATTCGCGCTCGGCGGCGCCGTTACGGCTGTCGGCGGTACCCTGATCTCGACCTTCATCACGCTGGATGCCTCCATCGGTGTTATTTTTACAATGAAGGCGCTGATCATCATCATCATGGGTGGCGTGGGAGACATTCGAGGCGCCATTATTGCAGCCCTGATCCTTGGTCTGGTCGAGACCACCGTAGCCACGGTGATCGATCCCGGACTCACACTCGCCGCTGCCTATGTCATCTTTCTCGCGGTGCTGCTCTTCCGCCCACAAGGCTTGTTTGGGAGGCGGACCTCATGAACAGCGGAGAGATGAAATTCCTGGTCATTGGCGTTGTGCTGGCTTTAGGCGCTGCCTCCATTCCGATAGTCTCAGACGGATACTGGCTTTCGATTGCGACAACCGCAATGATGTATATCGCCTTATCGACAAGCTGGACCCTGTTTTCCGGGCCGACCCATCTGATTGCCTTGTCGACTGGTGCCTTCTTCGGCATTGGCGGCTACCTGGTCGGTTCCGGCATGAGCGATTATGATCAAAGTTTCTGGTTGATGGCGATTATCGCGCCGGTTGTAGCGACAATTCTGGCGATGCTGATCGGGCTCGCTACCCTGCGGCTGTCAGGCGTTTACTTTGTAATATTCACGCTCGGCCTGGCAGAAATGATCCGTAATCTCGTCTCGTGGGTGCAGAACAATTTCCTCGGTTCAAGAGGTTTGTATGTCCTGACAGATTTCACCGAAGCGCACATCTATTGGATGCTTCTGTCCGTTGCCACAATAGTGTTCCTCGCAGGATGGCTGATCAACCGTTCGCGGCTTGGTTTCGCACTGCGGATTATTGGAAATGACGAGCAGGTCGCGCGCCATGTCGGTATCAATACTGCATGGTCCAAGGTCATCCTGTTCATGACCACCGGATTTTTTGCAGCATTGGTCGGAGCCATCGTCGCACCGCGATATTCTTACATCGAGCCCAATGTTGTCTTCTCGCCGCAGCTGAGTTTTCTTGTCGTCATCATGGCACTTCTGGGTGGCATCCATCGGCTCTGGGGACCGCTGGTCGGCGTCATCCCGTTCACGCTGATCTGGGAAGCGATCAGCATCTCATTCCCGAACTCGACCACGCTCTTTCTGGGGCTGTCGTTCCTGCTGATTGTTTACTTCATTCCAAATGGGTTTGTCGGTTTATTTGAGAACCTGACCGGGAGGATGCGCAAATGACGCCGCGGGACACGATCCTTCAGGTGACAAACCTGACCAAGCGATTTGGCGGTCTGGTGGCGGTCAACGATCTTACCTTCCAGGTGCGCGAGCACGAGGTCATGGGAATTATCGGACCAAACGGGTCCGGAAAGTCCACGACAATGAATTTGATATCCGGTGCGCTGAAGGTAACGGGCGGATCGATCATCCTGGAAGATCACGATTTGACCTCGCTACCGCCACACAAGATTGCCCGTTTCGGGGTGGCTCGCACCTTCCAATTGGTACGCATTCTGCCGCACCTCTCAGTGGTCGAGAACGTCATCGCCGGTACTGCATTCGCTCACAAGGCACGCTGGGGTGCAGAAGCCGAACAATTCGCGGAAGCGTTGCTTGAGCGTCTGGAATTGGGTGACAAAAAAAATCAGGACATTGGCTCACTCACCTATATCGACCAGAAACGGTTGGAGCTGGCTCGCGCGCTTGCTTCAGAGCCGGAAATCTTGTTGCTCGACGAATGGTTGGCCGGCCTAAATCCGAGCGAATTGCGGATCGGCATCGAGTTGATCTCGCAACTTCGCGAAGAGGGTCGAACGATCATCCTTGTTGAGCATGTAATGGACGCCATCCGATCTCTATGTGACCGCTGCGTTGTGATGAATTCGGGAAAGAAGATCGCCGAAGGCACGCCTGCGGAAGTTCTTTCGGATAAAGAGGTAATCCGCGCCTATCTGGGAGACGAATGATGCTGACCATATCCGATCTTTCCGTTTCCTATGGCTTGCACAGGGCCCTTGCGGGCGTGTCGATAAATGTGTCGCCAGGTGAAATCGTCGTCATGCTCGGAGCCAATGGTGCGGGAAAAAGCACGTTGTTAAGGACTGTCGCCGGAATCTGTGCTGGACAAGCCGACGGGAAAATCGATCTTAGCGGAAGAGATTTGCAGAGCCGCAAATCCGACGAAATTGTCGAGGCAGGAATAGCTTTCGTCCCGGAAGGGCGCGGCATATTCGGCGACCTGACAGTATGGGAAAACCTGATGCTGGGCGCATATTCTGATCGGGGTCGGCGCGGCAAGGAAAAGAACCTGAAATGGGTACTCGAGCTGTTTCCGAAATTGACCGAACGAAAAAGCCAGGTCGCGCGTACCATGTCAGGTGGAGAGCAACAAATGGTGGCCATCGGACGTGCCATGATGGCTAATCCCGAAATCCTGATGCTGGACGAGCCCTCGCTCGGCTTGTCACCGCTATTGTGCACCGAGTTGTTCGGCAATCTCTCTCACATCCGGGAAACTGGAATGGGCGTGCTGCTGGTTGAACAAAACGCCAAGCAGAGTCTCGCAATCGCTGACCGCGGTTATCTGATCGAGAACGGCGAGATCACTGGCGAAAATGCTGCGGACGCCATGCTGGAGGACCCTGCCGTGCAGGCGGCCTATCTGGGCGGAGCTGTTTAGGATGATATTTGAGGAGAAAAGCCATGCATGATGGAAAAACCATTGTTGTTACCGGGGTGGCATCAGGAATAGGAGCAAAAACTTGCGAAGTCCTTCGTTTGCAAGGCGCAACAGTAATCGGCGTCGACCGAAATGAAACGGATAATGCGGATCAGTTTTTCAAGGCCGATCTGACCGATCCCGCTTCCCTGGATGCACTTGTCGAAGCGTTGCCAAACGGACTGGACGGCCTCGCCAACATAGCCGGCGTTCCGCCAACCGCTCCCGCGGAGACAGTCCTCAAAGTCAATCTGATCGGGCTTCGCCACCTGACCGACGCCTTGATTCCCAAGCTTGCGGACAATGCTTCGATTGCAAATCTTGCTTCGCTCGCCGGCTTTGGCTGGGCCGGTGCGGTCGAGCAAAACAAGGATGCGCTTGCGCTGGATTTCGACAGTGACGTTACAGGATTCTGTGCCGAGAATGAATTGAATACACCCGGAGGCAGGTCTTACTTCCTGTCCAAGGAAGCATTGATCATCTGGACCATGCAAAACCGCTGGACCTGGCGGGACCGCGGCATCACCATGAATTGCATCAGTCCCGGCCCGGTCGAAACGCCAATTCTCGGTGATTTTCTCGAGACCTTGGGAGAGCGGGCCGAAGAGGACATGAAGGTCATGGATCGGCCTGCTACGCCAAATGATATCGCTCCCGTCGTGTCCTTTGCACTAAGTAGCAATGCCAAGTGGTTGCGCGGCGCCAATCTAACTTCGGATGGCGGAATGTCGAGCCACATTTTGTGCGGAATGCACGATCTTTGAAGCTTTAAATCGATCGGTCAAGGAGCAACGGCAATATGAGTGACTTGGACAAGAACAAGCAAAACGTGGCGGCCTTCTATGAGATGATGTTCAACGATTGCAAACCACGTGAAGCAATCGAGACCTATGCGGGAGCAGAATATATCCAACACAACCCGCATGTCGGCGACGGCAAGGAGGCCTTCATCGCCTATTTTGAAAAGATGGCAGCCGAATTTCCAGGAAAGCGGGTCGAGATAAAACGCGCCTTCGCTGAAGGCGACCATGTAATCCTTCATTGCCATCAGATCTGGCCGGACGACCTCGAATATGCCGGCATTGACATTTTTCGTCTGGATGAAAACGGCAAGATCGTGGAGCACTGGGATGTCTTGCAGGAACTTCCCGATGTCAGTGCCAACGACAATAGCATGTTCTGAACCAAGCGGTTCGACACCTATTTTTGGTTGTGTGAGATTCCGATGTCTTATCGTGGGCGCGTGAGGCTCCGTTTGGCCGCTTCGGGCAAATGGCTGCCGTCGTTGCTGGTGATCGGTGACGTCCGTTAAGTGCTAAAAGTGGACGTAATTTATATACGGTATAATGTCGTACAGAAGGCTACAAAATCTAGTTCGTGCCGGACTACGTAATCATCTAAGAGACGTCGAATTTGCCATTAATAAAAATCAGGAATGCCGTGAAGCCTCATGATCACCGAATTGCCCGACTGATTACACTGGCGGCTGCCGCATCCCGTCCGGAGCCGGGTCTCGGCAGGATCGCATTGGCCGTTACGATGGGACTATTGTGTCATCTTCTGTTTACCATGGCAGTGCTTTGTATGATTGCCGCAATGTTTTTTGGAATGAGCAAGGGACTCGGTGAACTCGCCTGGCCTTGGGCGGGACTCGCCAATATTGTGCTTATCTTACAGTTTCCGCTTGTGCATTCCTGGCTATTGTCGCGAACTGGAAGCAGGTTGTTAAACAAACTAGTCCCCGGTGACTACGGACCAACGCTTGCGACAACGACTTATGCCATGATTGCGTCCATACAGTTACTGGCACTGTTTATATTATGGACGCCAACAGGGATCATCTTGTGGCAGGCAGACGGATGGTTGTTTTGGTTGATGTGTAGCGCTTACGCCTTTTCGTGGCTGCTGCTGGCAAAATCAATTTTTGATGCCGGCCTCGAAGTGCAGTGCGGCGCCTTAGGTTGGATGTCTCTCATGGCAAATATCCGGCCGATATTCCCGGACATGCCGGAGACAGGTTTGTTCCGTATCATTCGCCAGCCGATCTATATCGCGTTTGCGCTGACGCTCTGGACCGTTCCTACATGGACGCCCGATCAGCTGGTCCTTGCTGTTGCCTACACATCTTATTGCCTATTTGCGCCAAGGTTTAAAGAACGTCGGTTTGCTCTGCGCTATGGACAACGGTTTGAGGTCTACCGCAAGAACGTACCTTACGGATTCCCACGCCTGCCAGGCTGGCGCCGACACCGCTTGGAGAAACAAGATGGGTCTCGTTGAATTGAAGCGTTCACAAAAAGCTCAGAAACGTAACAAACTCGAAATCTATGATGAGGTAGCAGCAAATTGGTGGTCTGACGACGTCAGATGGGTGCGCACGCTCAAGAACATGGTGCCCGCCAGGCTGCATTATTTTGACCGTTACATGTCGTGGGCCGGTATGGATGTCCTCGATCTTGGTTGTGCTGGCGGATTTATGGCCGAGGCGATGACAAGTCGTGGGGCTCTAGTTACCGGTATTGATCCTGCCTTTAAGGCCGTCGAGGCCGCCAAGGCCCACGCGAAAGCAAGCGGACTGAGTATTCATTATGTAACCGGAATTGGGGAATCGCTGCCATTCGCGAATGCGCAATTTGATGGCGTGGTCTGCGTCGACGTTCTAGAGCATGTGCAAGATCTCAATAAAGTATTGTCTGAGGTAAGCCGCATACTTAAACCCGGAGGCATATTTGCGTTCGATACAATTAATCGAAACGCAATGGCTCGATTTATCACAATCACCATGGCTGAAGACTTGCTTCGTCTTCTGCCAAAGGGAACCCATGACCCGAATATGTTTATTCGGCCTGCTGAGTTAATAGCATGTTTGGCAAACGCCGGATTACGAGCCGGTCCAATCACTGGTCTAGGACCAATTAGAATCAATATGCAAGGTGATCTAGTTTTCGGTATAATACCTGTAAAATCGGTTATTTATGCTGGTGTTGCTTGGAAAGCTGATTAACCGTTAGCAAGCGCAATAAGTACGTAATTAGTGAAAGAAAAGCGGTCGTTGTCGTATGGGATAAAAATTAGCCGCCTTGTGCTAGAATCATCCGATTAGCGCATTCACTTAGCGGACTGGCAATTGAGTAAAAAGAGATTGCCCAATTCCTGCTGTTCAGTACGCACACGTATAAAGCGTTCAAAGCTCGAAAAAACTCCGAAATTTGCATATCGGAAATGCTTAATCAGGAAGACCTGCGTCTCGCAGCGCACCAATCAATTTATCTAGGACAGCTGGATTTTGGTACGGCAAATTTTTTTCATATGTAGAAAGAGAAAAGTCAGGATTACCCGCAATAATCTCATCTGCAACTTTCTTGGCAGCTTCTCGGTTTCCCTTGTAAATGTAATCACTACAAAGAATTAGCCGCGCATCATTGTTGTTCGGGTTTAGTCTAATAGATTCAATAGCAGCTGGAATGGACCGATCAATTTCGCCGGAATCTCTGTAAGCAGCGGCGAGTATATCGATCAGCCAGACCGGATAAACCTTTTCAAGTTGAAGTGCTTCTTTGACGCTCTTAATCGCCCCTTCAGCATTGCCACGGAAATTCAACACCAGGCCAAGCAGCGCATGGGCCAGCGGGCAACTCGAGCGGAGTTTTGTGCCTTTCGAACAAATTTCGAGCGCTTCGTCGAATTTGCGTTCGACAAGCTTTATGTGCCCATAAACTGCATGACCAATGCCGTTGTTTTCCTTGTACTGCATGGCTTTTTGTGCCCACTCTGCAGCTTGCTCCATTGAGTTTGAGGAAGGCTCAGTCCATTCAAAGAAGCT
>JANQQM010000118.1 GCA_028289365.1 Salaquimonas sp.
TCTGCTGACAAGTATTTAGCCGAGTTGCCGCGCTCGCTGGCTGTTGACTTGAATGCGTCGGAATTTACCACCTCGCCGCAGGCGTCTGACAATCTCTGGATGATTGCAGAATCGGTACCGGCTGGCGCAAACAAACCAAACCAAATGGAAATATCCATCTCCGGGCCGCCCAGTTCAGCGGTTGTCGGAAGATCGGGGAAATCCGGATGCCGTTCTGGTGCCATTAATGCCAGAGGAGTGAACTCGAACTTCTTTGCAAAGTTCGGCGTATTGATGAAAACATCAACATCTCCGGCAGTCAGTGCCTTGGCGGTCGGTCCGCCACCTTTATAGGGAACGTATTTGAAGTCCAACCCATAGGCGCTTGCCAACGCGGCTTGCCCGATGTGCGGAAGAGAACCCGGTGGCGGGCCAGCCGAAATCAATTGATTGCCGCCACTCGCGGCACTTACCAATTCCTCCAATGACTTGATGCCCGACTTGTCTGGGTTTACGAGAATGGACACCGCATCTGAAATTACCATGCAAATTGGTTCCCAGCTGTCCGCATTGTAGCTTGTTCTGCGGATATGCGGTTGGGTAGTCATTGTACCGATGGGCATGTACCCTATTGAGTAACCATCAGCAGGCATCTTGCTCAATTGCGTTGCGCCGACAGTTCCGCCTGCTCCTTCGAGGTTTCGGATCACAAGCTTCTGACCAAGTGCTGCCTCAAGCCCGGGCTGAACCATGCGGGCAGTTATGTCTGTGCCTCCGCCCGGTTCGAACGGCACAATTAGATCAATTGGCTTTTCAGGATATTCGGCAATAGCGACAGTTGCAGATAATGCTACCGAAGCGGCCGCTGCCATGAATGTCTTTAACATATTCGCTTCCTCCAGTAATGTTATTTTTCTACATTATTGTGTGGAATATGTCTACAGCTTTTCCAATTTTTGAGAAATTTGCCACTGATTGGTGTTGATGATTTTATTTCAATGCAATATCAGATGTATCTTAATAACTGAAATCGATGACTTTTTTTGCGATTTAGCCAACGAAACTCAAAATAGGAAGAGATTTTCACTACTAATAAAAATTGTAGAATTATTACAAATATTTTCGATTTTGACATTGAAATCAGATATTCCTTGATACGGAATGATGCTTGAAGACCGGTGGTTTCTGTTATGGTTGACCGATAAAAGTGCCTGATCCATGGAAGCGCGTCCGGCTTGGATAGCAGCTTTTGACGGATGATTGCCGTCCGGTATCAAATGCAGCAACGATCAATCTGGGCAGGTTAGATAACGGCCATCGGCACATCTCGGAAATCATTGAGCAATGGCCAGCACGTCCGTTTCTGGCATTTAACGGACATACAGACCAATCTGAAGAATGTCTGCAATGTGCCAAATACCGACATTCGCCAATTGATAGCTCGACTGTTCCGAGCCTTTTGCGGACCTAATCAATCAAGTTTTCGAGCGGCTGCCATCGCGAATTTGGCTTAGCTTGCGGACCTGCGAACTCAAAATAGTAACCCCCGCCACCGGGTCCCTGATCGAATTCACGGCTTATCCGACAACCAGAAAGATAGCAAAACAATAGCGTTCCAACTCCACCATGACCGACGAACAGAACGTCTCCCGCCTTGTTGGTCCTTAGGCACTCTTGAACCTCTGAGACAATCCGATTTTGAGCCGCTATTGCGGTTTCCCAGCCTCTTACACTTTCATAAGGCTTGGCAAAGAATTGATCTGCCACGCATTCAAACTCCTCTGGCGGCAGAAAGCCAGTAGCACTTCGGTCGTTCTCGTGCATTGCCTCACGAATTTCCAAAGGGCATCCGAGCGCTTCCGCCAGTGGTGCAGCGGTTTCGATAGCCTTGGTTTCGGCGCTGCTGATCACACGTTGTGTACCAATCAGAGCGCCAGATGTTGCAAGTGCAGCAACGCGCTCTTTGCCAAAGTCCGTTAACGACCAATTCTGGACAGGTATGGCTGGATCAATCAATACCTGTGGATGCGAAAGATATCGAACAGTTTGCTGCATAATCGCATTCAATCAGATCGACGGATGCCCGAGAAGTCTGCAATGTCGACAATCCTCAAACAATGTCCTGAAGCTCGGTTTCAAAACCTAGCTCGCAAGCTGATGAACAGAATAAAATATGTTCGCCTTCAATTTTCCCTGCCAATCCATTTGCTTGAGTTTGTCCACTACCTGATCGAATGGATCGGTCGTATTGTACTGATCGGCAAGCGGGGTATGGCGAAGTTTGTCGGACAACAGGATGTGGGCAGCTTCGCGGTGATTTACATCAAACTCGACCGTCCGCGTCACTTGCTTGAGGGTTGAGACGCCTGCCATTCCAGACAGGTTACATTCATGGTCGTAGATTCCGTTGTCGCCATCCTCCGACAAATCAAACAGCAGCATCAATTCTTGAATTTGAACCTCGAAATCGTATGGAACAATGAGTGCATCCTTGCGACAGGTTTGTGAAAGACCGGCTATGGTCTTCTCGGCGTTCAGGTAAAACAGTACACCTGCAAGCGTAATCAGGTCGATCGAATTGGGAGCGACCGGCAATTCCTCGCCGGTGCCAAGTCGATATTCCACTTTGGGATGTTTGGTCGCTTTGTCCAACATGGACTGGCTCTGATCGACACCAATTACGTGATCGCAATGTTCTGCCAGCGCAATAGCCGAGTATCCCGTACCACAGCCGATATCCAAACCTCGGTCAAAATGACGGCCGTCAAGAACCTCGGCAAGGATCAGCTGATGCAAAGGTGGGCGATAGGCTGCATAGTGCCGGGCAATCTCTTCATCGTAGACGTGCAATTCAACAATATCCTTCAGAATGGGAAGGCCGGCGAACGTCACATCTCCGATTGCTTCTGTGCAACATTCAATCCTTCATGCCTCAGAAGCCGGGCTTATTGCAATCATCAAGTCGCTTGTCGAACATGAGGAACAGCTTCCGCTTCCATCCAAATGCGGTTTAATTTTAATTCTGGTGACAAGTGAAGAATGTTTGCCTTAGCACCGGGCTTCAATCTTCCATATTTGTGCTCGATGCCCATGCACTGCGCTGGGTACAACGAAGCCATACGCAGGCATTCTTCCAGGTTCACACCGATTTTTGAATGCATGAATAGCACTTCTGCATGCATATCAATATCGGCTCCAGCAAGTGTCCCATCTTCAAGGGTGAGTTTTCCTCCCGACCGTATGATCCGCCTCCCATTGAGGCGAAACTCGGCCAGATCGGTTCCCACGGATGACATTGCGTCAGTTACCAGGAATATTTTTGCTGGTCCCTGCTTGGCGGCAAGTGCAATAGAGATTGCCGTGGGATCGACATGATACCCATCTGCAATCAATCCTGCGTACAGGCAACCATTATTCAAGACGGCGCCGACCATGCCAGGTTCCCTGTGGGTCAAAGGGCTCATCGCATTAAACAAATGTGTGACACATGTGGCGCCGGCTTCTGCTGCGGATTTGGCAGTCTCAAGTGTTGAATTGCTGTGTCCAAGGCTCACGATGATTCCGGCTTTTGACAACTGCGAAATCTGTTGATTGGTGACCGATTCGGGCGCAACCGTAATCATCAGATTGGGCAGTTGCCGGCGCGCGTCGATCAGACCCTGCAAATCAGCAGGTTCCATCACACGAATTAGTTTTTCGTCATGTGCACCTTTTCTTTCCGCGGACAGATGGGGCCCTTCAAGATGCAGGCCAAGGAATCCAGGTACTTCTTCGCGAGCAGCAGCAATCCCTGCCTCGATCGCTGTCTTTGTCACTTCAGGCGTATCGGTAATCAGGGTTGGCAGCAATGCACCAGTCCCAAACCTGGCATGCGTGCTGCAAATTGTTCTTATACCTGCCAGATCAGGTTGCACATTGAACAATACCCCGCCTCCGCCATTGACCTGCAAGTCAATATAGGCGGACGCAATCAGCCCTCCTTCAACAACATCAATCCGGTAACCGGCCGGAATCTCGGCATAGGGCACCAGGCCTTCGACCTGACCATCCGAGCACAACAACGCCATTCCTTGATGACGCCGTTCACCGTCAAAGATGTCGCCGCCGGTGATTGCGAGGTTTTCGCTCATATCGTTTCCGTTATTTTGGAGAGCGCCCTGGGTGTGTCGGGATCAAGACCGCGCATTCGAGACAGGTCTTCAACAAACGCGTAAAATGAAACCACCTGAAGCAGTGGGTCTGTCAACGGATGACCGGATGAGACAAAGGGCAATCTTGTTGCACGGGTGGTCTCCACGGTTGTCGCAAAAACCGCAGTCCTGCGCGATGCAATATCGTCAGCGACGGCTGCGACTGCTTCCTCTGCCTGATCACGTGCCACAATTGCCACAACGGTGGAATCTTCCGACAGTACCGACACTGGTCCGTGCAATACTTCTGCCGAACTGAACGCTTCGCCCTGAATCTGGCAGGTCTCCTTGAATTTGAGCGCTACTTCATTTGCAATGGCGATCGCCGGACCGCGTCCCAATACAAACAGATGATCAGCCTTGAGAAGCTTTTCAGCCAGCGGTGTCCAGTCCAATATTGCCGCACTGGCTGCCTGATCCGGCAACCGGTCCAACGCATCCAGTAATTCCTTGTCGCTGGTCCAATGTGCCAGTAACAACAACCCGGCCACGATGGAAGCCACGAAGCTTTTTGTCGCCGCAACGCTTTGCTCCCTGCCGGCACAAATGTCGATTACATGTTCGCTGACAGATGCCAGGTGCGAATCCGTCTTGTTCACCAGTGCTACCGAAAGGCCACCACTTTGCCTCGCCGATCTTGTCATACTGACGATATCCGGGCTGGCACCCGATTGAGAAATCGCCAGGCAGGCCGCATTTTTCAGGTTAAGTTCGCGTCCATATATCGAACTGATTGACGGGCCGATGGAGGCAACCGGAATGCCGGTTTTAAGCTCGATTGCATATTTCAGATAGGTTGCGGCATGGTCTGAAGAACCTCTCGCCACGGTGCAGATAACATTGGGTGAAGTGCTGTGCAATGAAACCGCAACTGGTTTTATTTGGTGATCAACGCTGTCCAACAATCGCTGCAGAGTGGCAGGAATCTCATCAATTTCGCGGCGCATCCGGGTTTCTGTTTCAGACATTGCGCTAGACTCCTGATTCCGGTGACAGGCGCAATTCAGCCACGAAGTCATAGGCATCACCACGATAGATGGAGCGCGTAAACTCTGCGATCTTTCCGCTTTTCAGATAGGAAATCCGCTCAATTCTCAGTGCTGCTGCACCGGGCGGAACCTTGAGCAATTCGGCATCCTCCAGCTCCAGGCTATGCGCCGAAATTCGTTGCATTGCACGAACCGGTTTGTTTCCAAGCCGTTCAAGATGGGCATAAAGCGAGTCACCGACCGCATTCGGATCCGGCAGCAATTGCGAGTCCAGAGAAGCACGTTCAATCGCCAGCGGCATATCGCCTGCAATACGTAGCCTGCTAATCCGGGCGACTTTTCTCGAAGGCGCAAGGCCCAATGCCATAGTCTCTTCCGGTGATGGAGAGAATATACCGCGTTCGATCCATTTCGAGCTTGCCTTCCAACCGCGCCGCTGCATGTCTTCGCTGAACGAAGTCAGCAGGGACAAGGATTGTTCGACTTTCCCTGGCACCGCAGCAACCGAGGTGCCTGATCCCTGTTTTTGTACAACCAATCCCTCCCGCACCAGTTCCTGAACAGCCTTGCGAACCGTTACCCGCGACAGCTTGCTGATCTGCGCCAATTCGCGCTCTGAGGGAAGAGCATCGCCTTGCATCAACTGTCCATTTCTAATAGCAGCCCCGATATGTTGGCTTAGCTGGGTGTAAAGCGGACCGCCGTGTTTACGGGTCCAATTTTCCGGAGCGAGCATGTCCGCAAGTTTAATGTTCATGCTATCTCTCCAGACATGCCAAAATACCTTATCGCCAGCTGGGCAGCACCGGTCACAGCATCATGGTCGGGTTCAGACAGCTGTTCACGATAATGCTTGCTGAGCATGGCTGAATATATTCCGCCAAGCCCACCCAACATGCAGAACCGGCAACTACTGGGAAGAATTACGTCAAGCGTTTCCTCAATGTCTGTCACTGCACGTCGGACAATTTCCAGCGCAATGGGATCGCGCATTTCCGCATACTCGAAGATAATTGGAGCAAATCTGCCAAACTCACCAGGTCTGGCCGTTTGTGCATATTCGACAACGGTCTGAGGATTATTTTCGAATTCCTGCAGGACATTTTTTGTCAAATCAGAACCGGAGTGAATTCCATCATAGGTAAGGAGAACTTTCTCCAGTAAGAGGCGGCCAAGCCATGCACCGCTAGCAAGGTCACCGACCATGAAGCCCCAGCCTCCGGCGGTTCGTACAACACCGTTGAGGCGGTAGATATAGACCGTACCCGTGCCAATAATTGCGACAACGCCGTCTTCTTCGCCAATGGCACCTTGCAGGGCTGCGACCGCATCCGTCTCGATCCGGCATTGGCGGAAGGGGAGCTTTGATCGGATACGTTCTCCAGCATCACCTATATTAGATCCTGCCAGCCCCAGAAATGCGGAAACATCTGAAATCGCCTCTTCTGGCAAACCCGCTTTTGAGATTACCTCCCTGGCAACCGAGAGTATATTATCAAGCGAACCCTGAAAATCGGTCACGATATTGGCAGGACCCGTCCTGGCTGAAGCGAGTTCGTTTCCATCTGCGGTGCGAAGGCTGGCCCGGCATCCGGTTCCGCCGCCATCAACACCCAGAAAAAGAGTAGTACCCATGTTCATCTGCAACCATCCAGTATCAACTCCCTATTAGTATACCAATATAATACCATTAACCAAGAGCAAATTTGAAAAAATTTTTTTGACTTCTAACATATTGTATTTATTAGCTAATAATGAAGCGTAATATTTTTGAGAATTGGATATTGTTAACAACCTATAGACAAATGGTATCAATTTGGTATTATTTTTTCATGTCGAAAAATGACCAGATGACAACAGCTACCGAGGCCCGAGCGACACATGCATCATTACTGGATGCGGCTGCGCCGGATGACGCCCTTCAAGCCCTGCTTGATGGCCAGATCGCTGCGGCAAATGTTGTTAGGCATGCAATTCCGGCCATTCGGATGGCAGCTAATGCAGTCGCGCAGGCCATAAGCGATGGCAACAACCTGATTTATGTTGGCGCCGGCAGTTCCGGACTTATGGCGGTAGCAGACGGACTGGAACTTCCCGGCACTTTCGGAATTTCACGTGAGAAAATTCGCCTTGTGATGGCAGGCGGAGTGGCAAGTTTTTCGGATATCATCGGCGCAGCGGACGAATATTCTGCCGAAGCTGATCTGGAGGCGCATGATTTAAACCAAAACGATTGTGCGATACTTGTATCTGCCAGTGGTTCCACGCCGTATACGGTGAGCGCGATTGACTTCTTGAAATCCCGGGGCGTGACCTGTATCGCAATTGCCAATAATCCGGACACTCCTCTGCTTGAGGCAGCAGACATTCCGATTTGCCTGGCCACGCCGCCGGAAGTCCTTGCCGGTTCTACAAGAATGGGCGCAGGCACAGCACAGAAAATGGCACTCAACATGCTGTCGACATTGGCAGGCATTCAACTGGGTCATGTCCATGAAGGGCATATGGTCAATGTAATTGCCGACAATGAGAAGCTGAAGAAAAGAGCTTGTCGAATGATTGCCGATATCACAAGCTGTTCGAATTCAGCGGCACGTCTTCATCTCGAGCATTCCAAGGGCTCGGTGAAGATAGCCGTGATGCTTGCCTCCGGGGCCGAAAATAGAGGAATGGCACAGTCGCTGCTGCGACAGAATGAGGGGAGGCTCGGACCGGCAATCGAGCAGTTGAAAATCAATCTCGAAAACCAATGACTTCAAAGAAAACAGGGAGAAAAAAATGAAGAATCGACTATTGGGAACCCTGACAGGGCTTGCAACCGTATTCGCAGCGCTTGGAACCGCAAACGCTCAGGACGCAACATTAACAATAGAAAGCTGGCGCAATGACGATCTCGCCATCTGGCAGGAGAAAATCATTCCGGCATTTGAGGCTAAAAACCCTGGTATCAAGGTCAAATTCACGCCTTCGGCGCCAGCGGAATACAATGCCGTATTGAACTCCAAGCTCGAAGCCGGATCAGCAGGAGACCTGATAACATGCCGTCCGTTTGATGCATCCCTGGCTCTTTATGACAAGGGATATCTGGCTTCATTGAAAGATCTTGACGGAATAGGCAATTTCTCCGATGTGGCGAAATCTGCCTGGATTACCGATGACGGTGAAAATCCATTCTGTGTGCCTATGGCCTCGGTCATTCACGGCTTCATCTACAATGCAGATGCATTTGAAGAAATTGGGATCGAAGTCCCGACAACGGTTGATGAATTCTTCGCTGCACTCGACAAGATCAAGGAAGATGGCAATTACATTCCGATGGCCATGGGTACCAACGACCAGTGGGAAGCGGCCACAATGGGTTACAACAATATCGGTCCAAACTACTGGAAAGGTGAGGAAGGCCGCCTTGCGTTGATCGAAGGCACGCAGAAACTCACCGATGACGGCTGGGTTGCGCCATATGCACAATTGGCAAAATGGAAGGACTATCTGGGCGACGGCTACGAAGCGCAGACCTATCCCGATAGCCAGAACCTCTTTACCCTGGGCAGGGCAGCGGTCTATCCGGCAGGCTCCTGGGAAATTACCGGGTTCAATACCAATGCAGATTTCAAGATGGGTGCATTCATTCCGCCTGTACAGAATGCCGGCGACGAGTGCTACATCTCGGACCACACCGATATCGGCATTGGCATGAACGCCAAGACGGAAAATCCGGAAGCAGCAAAAACCTTCCTGAATTGGGTCGCTTCACCGGAATTTGCAGCGATTTATGCTAACTCTCTGCCGGGCTTCTTCCCGCTTTCCAGCGAGCCGGTGAAACTGGAAGATCCTCTGGCACAGGAATTCATCTCCTGGCGCGATAAGTGTAATTCGACGATCCGGTCGACCTACCAGATCCTTTCCCGCGGCGAACCGAATCTCGAAAACGAAACCTGGAACGCCTCGGTAGCGGTAATCAAGGGAACCGAGACCCCGGAAGCTGCCGGCGAACGCCTGCAAAAGGGCCTTGCTTCCTGGTACAAGCCTCAACAGTAAGCTGTTGCCAGCAGGGGTGATCCATTTGTGGTCACCCCAATCTCGAGACAACATCGTTGGGGGCAGCCATGGCCAATTCAGAAATCCCGAAACCAGCGATACGCTGGCACATAGCAGTTTTCCTCGCGCCAGCCGTACTTGTGTACACGGCGATCATGATCATCCCCCTGTTCGGGACGCTGCAACTGGCCATGTACAAGGTTGTAGAAGGCGAGAGCCTGTTTGTCGGACTGGAAAACTTTCAAAAGCTGTTTGGCGATGAACGCTGGTCGGCAAGCTTTTGGAATGCGCTGGCCAACAATACCTGGTTCTTCGTTGTTCACATGCTGGTACAAAACCCAATCGGAATTCTGTTGGCAGCATTGCTGAGCAGTCCCAAGCTACGCATGGCCGGCTTCTACCGCACTTCGATTTTCATTCCGACAATCCTTTCCTTCGTGATTGTGGGCTTCACCTGGAAACTGATCCTCAGTCCGCTATGGGGTATCGCCCCTGATCTTTTGGGTTCCATCGGTCTGAAGAGCCTGTACACGCCCTGGCTCGGCAAAGAAGAATATGCACTCACAACGCTGGCGCTGGTTTCTGTCTGGCAGTTTGTCGGTATCCCGATGATGCTGATTTACGCAGCCCTGCTTTCCATTCCGGACGAAATCCTGGAAGCAGCCGAATGCGACGGCGTAACCGGCATGGCACAGTTCTGGAAGGTCAAGCTACCGCTGATACTGCCATCCATCGGTATAATTTCGATCCTTACCTTTGTCGGAAATTTCAATGCGTTCGACCTGATTTACACCACGCAGGGAGCCCTTGCTGGTCCCGATTTCTCGACTGACCTGTTGGGAACATTCATGTTCCGCACATTCTTTGGCTTCCAGTTGCAATTGGGTGACCCGAATATGGGTTCAGCCATTGCTTCAGCCATGTTCGTCATCATCCTCATCGGCGTTTCGATCTACCTGTTCGGTATCCAAACCCGGCTACGCCGCTATCAGTTCTAGGAGATGACGAAGATGCTCCAGAATTCACAAATGAAAGGCAGGGCAAGAACACTTGCCGCGCATGCGATATTGATCACCTATACGATCATTGCGTTGTTCCCGGTCATTGTTATCGTCATAAACTCCTTTAAGACCCGCAATGCGATTTTCCGGTCGCCACTTTCGCCACCAAATTCAGAGACGTTCAGCCTTGTTGGATATGAAACCGTCTGGAACCAGGGTGACTTTGTCCTTTATTTTCAGAACAGCCTGATTGTCACCATCATGTCTTTGGCGCTTGTTCTCCTTTTTGGCGCCATGGCTGCCTTTGCGTTGTCGGAATACCGGTTTCGCGGTAATTCGCTGATGGGCCTTTATCTAGCCCTTGGCATCATGATTCCGATCCGGCTAGGCACGGTTTCGATCTTGCAGATCATGGTCGCCAGCGGTTTGGTGAACACGCTGACCGCGCTCATTCTTGTCTATACGGCACAGGGCTTGCCATTGGCAGTCTTCATTCTGTCCGAATTCATGCGCGGCATATCCGATGATCTGAAAAATGCCGGCCGAATTGATGGGCTATCCGAGTACCGGATATTCGGGCGGCTTGTCCTGCCGCTGATCCGGCCTGCGCTGGCAACCGTTGCCGTTTTCACGATGATCCCCATCTGGAACGATCTGTGGTTCCCCTTGATCCTGGCTCCGGCAGAGGAAACAAAGACGGTGACCCTTGGGGCGCAGATTTTCATCGGACAGTTTGTAACCAACTGGAATGCGGTGCTTTCCTCGCTGTCGCTGGCGATTGTCCCTGTCCTCATTCTCTACCTTATCTTCTCCAAGCAGTTGATAAGGGGTATTACATCGGGGGCGGTCAAATGACACAATCTGCCAAACCGATCCGTGTTCTCGTGGCAGGGTTAGGCAATATGGGGCGCAGTCATGCACTGGCTTATCATCGCAATCCCGATTTTGAGATTGTAGGCCTGGTCAACCGTTCGCCTGTCGACCTTCCCGAAGAACTGCGCTCCTATCCGGTGGAGACTTCCTTTCCCGAGGCGCTAAAGCGGATGGGACCTGATCTGGCCTCCATCAACACGTACTCCGATTCCCACGCCCAATTTGCAATTCAGGCGATGGAGGCCGGTGCTCATGTGTTCCTGGAGAAACCGATCGCGACCAATGTGGAAGATGCTGTGCGCGTGGTTGAGTGTGCGAAGAAGAACGATCGAAAACTCGTTGTCGGATACATATTGCGGCATCACCCGTCATGGATGACGCTGATCGAAAAAGCCAGAGAGCTAGGTGGGCCTTATGTGTTTCGCCTCAATCTGAACCAGCAATCATCCGGCCCAACCTGGGCAACGCATAAAAGCCTGATGGAAACGACATCGCCGATCGTCGATTGTGGCGTGCACTATGTCGACGTGATGTGTCAGATCACCGATGCGAAAGCGGTCAAGGTCCGAGGCATGGGCTTGCGATTGAGTGATGAAATTGCGCCGGACATGTATAATTACGGGCATTTTCAAGTGATCTTCGAGGACGGTTCAGTCGGCTGGTATGAAGCCGGATGGGGACCGATGATGTCTGAATCGGCATTTTTCGTAAAAGATATTGTCTCTCCCAATGGCTGCGTGTCCATCATGATGCCGGAGAGCATCAAATCCGACGATGTCGACACGCACACCAAGACTTCCCTGATACGGCTGCACAAAGCCGAAACAGACAAGAATGGCGATTTCGTCAAGCCTGACACAGACCTGTCGATGGAAGACGAACCGGGTCATGACGAACTCTGTGCACGCGAGCAGGCCTATGTGCTGAAGGCGATCCGGGAAGACATTGATTTGGGCAGACATATGAATGATGCGGTCCAGTCCCTGCGTATCTGTCTGGCAGCGGATGAAAGCGTACGCACCGGACGTGAAGTTGATCTTTGAGACGGAGAATTGTTGTGGGCTCCCTTAAACTAAATTCAATTCATAAATCCTTCGGTTCAGTGGATGTCTTGCATGACATAGACCTCCAGGTTCCAGATGGCGAATTTGTTGTATTTGTTGGCCCTTCTGGTTGCGGCAAGTCGACTTTGCTGCGCATCATTGCGGGACTGGAAACAACGTCGTCCGGCACGATTGAAATTGACGGAAATATCGTAAATGCCCAATCACCAACCGAACGCGGCATTGCGATGGTCTTTCAGACCTACGCGCTCTACCCACATTTGACCGTTCGCGACAATATGAGCCTTGGCCTCAAACAGGCGAAGTTTCCCAAGGCGGAGATCGCTGAACGTGTGAACATGGCAACAACCATGTTGTCGCTGGAAGATTATCTGGATCGTCGTCCGGCTGAACTTTCCGGCGGGCAAAGGCAACGCGTCGCAATTGGTCGGGCGGTTGTGCGTGAACCTACCCTGTTCCTGTTCGATGAGCCGCTTTCCAATCTCGACGCAGCACTTCGCGTGAATACGAGGCTGGAAATTGCCCGGCTGCACGACGAGCTGAAATCCACAATGATCTATGTCACCCATGACCAGACCGAAGCCATGACGTTGGCAGATCGGATCGTTGTACTCAACCAGGGACGCGTTGCACAAGTTGGCGCGCCAATGGAGTTGTACAACAATCCGGCAAACATGTTCGTTGCCGGATTCATTGGCTCACCCAAGATGAATTTCATCAATGCAAGCGATGTCGGATCATCCAAAGCCGCGACCATTGGCGTACGACCGGAACATCTGAGCATTGATACCAAGAAAGGTGACTGGAAAGGTTCAGTTACCCATGTCGAACACCTTGGTGCTGACACCAACATCTATGTCAATTGCGAGAGCGCCGGTCCGCTGACGGTGCGTCTGTTCGGCGAACACAGCTACGAGACCGGACAGATGATTTTTGCAACGCCGCAAGCCAATAAGGTAATCGAGTTCGGAGCCGATGAGGCAACATTGCAATGAGCAAGCAAGACAAACCCGGTGTGATTGCAGAAATATGCATTGATTCAATTGAAGGTGTCAGAGCAGCCAGGGATGCTGGTGCTGCTCGCGTGGAACTGTGTTCGGCATTGCTGGAAGGTGGCCTTACCCCCTCCTACGGTATGGTTGAAAAGGCGGTGGAGGTATCAGGCCCGGTGGGCGTCCAGGTAATGATCCGTCCGCGTGGCGGTGATTTTCTTTATTCGGACGACGAATTCGAGGCGATGAAGGCCGATATCGTCGCACTGAGGAAATTGGGGGTCGATGGTTTCGTGTTTGGAATTCTGACGGCCGGTGGTGATGTTGACCGTTCCAGAACGAATGAACTTATTGAACTGTGCCGACCTGCCAGCGTTACGTTTCACCGCGCCTTCGACATGGCCCGTGATCCGATTTCAGCACTGGATTCGCTGATCGAACTTGGAGTGGACAGGCTTTTGACATCGGGGCAGGCACCTGGCGTTGTGGAAGGAAGCCCGTTGATCTGCAAGCTTATCGACCGTGCTGCGGGTCGCCTGATCATCATGCCGGGCGGTGATATCAGTACCCGTAATGTTGACCGTATCGTTAATGAAACAGGGGCCAGGGAAATTCATTTTGCTGCGTTTGAGACGCAACCAGGCGCCATGCAATATCGTAATCCGGACGTTTTCATGGGCGGGACACTTCGCCCGCCGGAATATGAGAGGTTGATAACGACCAGCGAAGGAATTGCCAGCGTCTTGAAGGGCATTTCATAGAACTCGCCTGAAAAGCCGGCCACAGTCACATTCCTATTTTGATCAGCACGGCAGTGGCATCATCGCTTTGCTTGAATCGCGGATATCGGTGCCCTTCAGGATCAATCTTGCGCTCGATATGACGCAATTCCTGGTTCAACGCATTCAATCCGTTGGAGCGTGCTATTTCCAACAGGGATCTCGGATTGTAGCGATCATAGGCATCCACCAGTGCAGAAAATCCATCACTGCACAGCAGACAAAACGCCGGATCAGCCAGGCGTAGCCTTTTTGTTTCCAGATGGTTGGCGGCATCCGGCACGAGGCCCAACGTCCAAACCCCGCTTTGGGATGTATTCTGTAGCGATCTGGCCGCCCTGAGACTGGCCAATGTTTCGGGATTGGACAGTAGATCCTTCTTGTTACCAAAACCGCCCGCTTGTCGAATGTGGTTTGAGGCCCAATCGCTTTCGAAGGATGCATAGTCGGCAAGTGGTGAGAAAACTTCAATCTGCCCCGCAATTTCAGCATAAACCGTGCAATCACCCAGTCCGGCAAGAACCAGATTGTCACCATCAATATGAGCTAAAGCGAGACTTGCTGACGGCCAGGCATACCGGTCGACCGATTCTCGGCGTGTTGTGGACTCAAATTCGCTCTTTGCCGCCATGATGCAGTCGGATACTGCATCGCGAATATCAGCTCCCCATGTCAGATTCTTTGTCAAATGATCGATCGCATGATTTGCCAGCCATGCAGCATCGCTACCTGCATTTGGCATTAATTTCCGGTCGTCCAGACCGGTCGCGCCATCAATTACAAACGCAGAATGTTTGTTTGATCCGAAGGCATCTTCATTTGTACGGTCTACCGATCCCGGATCGCTAATGCTGTCAATTATCTCGAACTTCAACATTGGCAAATGCCCAGCAATCATTCAGTTTTGGATTATGTCGGAGTACGCTGATCTTATCTTCCGTGGCGCTACAATTACTAGAATTTATTGTGGTTGAACAATTCATGAATATTCGCATGGGAATTCTAGTTGCCACCGCAAATCCGACCGATTTCACAGAGCCTCGGAAACAACGCAGACCAATGGCAGCGTTCAACACTTATTTTGATATTTGTCGGCACACGTGTTTGTCTCATCCGGATATGCGTACTTGTAGATCTGGTCGACCTCATCAACGTGACAAGGCACTCATCGAACACCAAAGGACAGCAACAAGTACTCTCGGTTGATAACCCACTCTAAAACGACTCTGCGTGTTGATGCGTGTCGTGGATGTCCGCTTTGGGCCAAAAGCAGCCGTATTAGTCGGCAATACCCGAAGACCGCAAAGTGCCAAGAACGGAAGTAGCGGGTTTAAATTGACTAGGTAGCTTACGCCGGATCTGGTGAGATAGCTGTTACGACAAAATGTGGTGAAATGGCCAAATAGGTCCCATCTATGGGACCAGCTATCCTTTGCGCGCCGCGGTAATGATTGCAGCGAAATCACGTTCACCTAAACCCATATCTACCGCCTGGCGATAGAGCTTGCAGGCATGTGTAATTAGTGCATCAGGATTCCCGTGTAACTGGGTCAGCTGCGCAGCCTCCTTTGCGTCTTTCTCGGCAATCATCAACTTCGCGCCGGTTTGTTCAGGCAATTCCAACATTTGTGGCGCTTTGCGTTTGAACAGTGCTGTAGAGGCCATGCCGCCTGCTTCGCTTACAACCTCGACAAAAGTTGCTGGATCGATGCCGGCGCGTTCGGCAGTAACAAGCGTTTGGGCAATTGCCGCCATCTGCACGTGTCCGAGCCCATTTTGCAGCACTTTGATCAGGCTGGCCGCCCCAGGCCGCCCGACATTGGCAGCCCCGCGCGCCGCACGAAGTGCAATGGGTAGAATGGTTTCCACATGCCCTTGGTCGCCAGAGGCGATCAAGTATACTTCCGCGTCGATAGCGTTTTGTGCAGAGCCGAAGATCGGACACTCAACATAAGCCATGCCGCGTGATTTCAGGTTTGCGTGCAGACGCAGGGCCATGTCATGCGGGACAGTAGAGTTATCAACACAGATTAGACCCGGTTTTTCTATTTGTGCATAGGTTTGCTCGATGATCTCAATTGATGGCAAGCAAGTGAAGAGGATGTCGGAGGCTGCCGCGCATTTCTCCAACGTATCTGCCACTATTAGCCCTGACGCGCGAGCCTCGGCATAGGGGCGGTCCGACCGGTTTTTGACCGTAACCTCGTAGCCCGCCTGCGCCAAATGCTTGGCAAAGGGTAAACCCATCGCACCAAGGCCGACATATCCAAGACGGGGTTTATCCATGCGACATCTCAATCTGTTTCAGCAAGCTGAACTCGACGCTATTGCGCTTTAAGATCGTAAACATCCAAGCAACGATGCTCCCGCCCATAACAAATTTCAAAACAGGTCCGGACAATTTCGCCGGGCTGGACATGAAAGGATTAGTTGGAACGTTCATCTTGATTATCTTTATTCTCAAGGGTCTTTATTATCGCGTCGCCCAACCGAGAGAGAAGAGCCTCGTCTACATTCTCTGGCCCGTCGCTGGCTAAATGAAAAAACCGTTGTGGACCCATTAAGGAAAATGCCCTGTAGCCTTGTTCAAGAATCCATCGGATTTCACCATGGTTTCGATCATAGACCTGTGCACGCACGTGATCAAAAGCGCTGAAATGGCTTGTGAGTGTAGGGATCATGTCCTCTGACCCAAATAGCCAGCCATCGCGATCAGGTCCATTGGGCTGCAAAGTGCCTGAATCATTCGCCGCAAAAGCACGTGCCCCAATAGAAGAGCCCAAGTGCAGCCAGCAATCGGTGTCCTCGGGACTGGGCAGGCAACCTTGCTCCATCACGTGATGGATGCCCATATGCCCAATCTCGTGGCCGGAGTTCGACAGAAACAGGAAGCTCTGCGTCAGATCCGACGCAGACGCCCAATCGGCCAATGCCAAAAGTAGTGCTATTCCCGCACCGCGTTCGCCCGCGCATCGAAACCAGCCGCTTTGCGGAGTGGAAATGATGATCCAGCGATCCCCCCGCTTGAGTTTGGCATTCAGGTTATTGGCGCGGGTCTTTGTCTGGGTGTCGCCTAGCAGGCAGACGCGGACTTTGTCACGATGCGTGCTCGCATCCGTCAGCACATGCCAGTCACGCGGGGCAATCAGAAGGACAGGAATGGGCCACGGACGTTGATTGTGTGGTGGGATCACGTTCTGGCCGTAAATCTCGCCTGATTGGTGAGGTGTACAGGCGATGATGGCTTTGGCCCCTGCCTTCGCGGCCGCTTCAATTTTTTTCTGATGGTCGCTTTTGGGGGTCACCATGACATCACTAAATTGGATCAGGGCAATATCGCCAGCTGTTGGATCGTCTGATAAAGGAGCGTCAAAAGGTTTTGGCATGGCCTTTGGGTGCCAAAGTGGGAAACTTTCCAGCCGCCGCCCGCAGATTTCGACCCAACACTCGCGCAGATGAAATTGCCTTAGCGGCCAGGGATCAAGGCTTACGCTAAACCCTGCACTAGCCAGTCGATCCTTGATCCATTCGGCTGTGGCAAGATCGACTGAGCTGCCGGTGATATGATTCCCCATTGACGCATAGTGCATCACATCGGCGCGTAGGCGTTGCATTGAGATCGCGTCAGTCATGACTGATCGGTTAGGTTGCGCGTCAGAATATCTTGGGCAATGGTCCAGACGGCTTCGGAAGCGTCGATGTCAAAGCAATGGCGGCTGGGGAAACTCCAGCCATGGGCTGCGTCAAAATCAACAGCTTCACCCGGCGCGGCCGCTTGTGAAAGCGCTGCGCGCAAGATGTCTTTGTCTCTTTCAGGGCAAGATGGATCATCCTTGGCAAAGCCAAGAAAAATCTCGGCCGTTGTCTCTGGGATCAGCTTTTCGCACGACCATTCGCTGTCGAAAATCATGTGGCCGCCATGCAAAGACATCGCAACCTTGATTTGATCTGGGTAGGCTGCAGCGGCTGCAATTGCGTGACGTCCGCCCATACAATAGCCAATCACGGCCCAACGTGTTGCGGGCTCAGAAGCAATAAGGGCTCGCGAATCTGAAACCGACATCTCGACACTGGTTGCCCCATTCATCTCTCTCGCCATTTCTGACGAGAGCACTCCTTTAGAATTTGGTGGCGGGAAAGACGGACCACCGTGCCGGTAGTACATGTTCGGCAAATAGACAGTATGGCCCATATCCGCGAATCGCCGGCACATCTCGCGTAGCTCGTCCCGGATGCCGAAACCGTCCATATAGACAATGACAGCAGTATCGCCTTGAGGGCCAAAGCGCTCAACCGGCTGAACGCCGTCAGGGGTTTTTATGTGTAAAAGCGCGGCCACCGATTACTCCAACGTTTGGTCCAAGCGCCGCTTGCCGAATTGTTTCGATACCGCGCGCGACACGAAGGGAAAGACAACGAAAGCGACAGAAAAGATCAAGATACCAACCGTCAAAGGTTTATTCAGGAAGGGCATCCACGACCCGTCGCTTTCCATAAGGGATGAGCGCAGCTTGACCTCAAAGAGCGGCGTCAGGACATAACCGATCACGAAGGGCGCTGCGGGGATTGAAGCCCATCGCATCAACAACCCCACGACGCCAAAGGCCAACATGACCCAAACGTCAAACAGCAGGTTGTTGATCGCATACACACCAATTACTGCCAGCACGAAGATTGCGGGCGCAAGGATGTGTCGCGGGATATCACCCAGCTTGCCCAGATATCGGCAAGTCGCCAGCAACAGGACAAACATTAGCAGGTTGGCGACGAAATAGGTCGCAACGATACCGAAGAACGTGTCTTCGTGTTCGAACATCATCAATGGGCCGGGTTCAATATTATGGAAGATCAACGCGGCCATAAGGATCACATCCGCCGCCGAGCCTGGAATGCCCAACGTTATCATGGGGATCAAGGCACCGCCGATGGTGGAATTGTTACCAGCTTCGGAAGCTACAACGCCTTCCTTTGCGCCAGTGCCGAACTTTTCGGGGTTTTTGGACAGGTTGCGGGTGACCGTATAGGCGATGACCGATCCGATATTGGCTCCGATACCCGGCAGGATGCCGATCCATGTGCCAATAAGGGACGAGCGCAGCAGATTGCCCCAATATTTGAACGTCCCACCAACGGCCGAGAGAATATCGCGCAGCCGTACATCCACCTGCGGCGTTGTGTTGCCCTGTTTCTGAATATCTCCAATCAGGTGACCAATCGCAAAAATGCCGAGCATTACCGGGAAAATCGAAAACCCGTTGTCAAAACGTTCAATCCCGAAAGTAAAACGCGGCTCGTTGCTGACCGGATCAAGACCCACAAGAGCCACCAGAATGCCAAGGGAGCCGGCCACAAGCCCCTTCCAGAAATTGCCACCACCTGCAGATGCTATCATCAAAAGGCCACCGAAGATGAGCGCCGAGAACTCAAAGCCCGAGAGTGTGATGGCAAAGCGTGCAAGGGGGACAGATACCGTCGCAAGGACAATCCACGATATGATGCCCGCGATAAAGGAGGCCGTGACACCAAGCGCCAGAGCCTCTGATGCGCGGCCTTGCTTGGCGAGCGCATGGCCGTCAAAAGTGGTCATGATAGACGAAGGTGATCCGGGAATACCCAAAGTTACCCCTGTGACCATCGAACCGGACACACCGCCCACATACATGCCGATCAATAAGAATTGGGCATAGTTGCTGTCCATGTAAAAGGTCAGCGGCAACGTCAGCGCCATTAGCACGCCTTGGTTCAGACCCGGCATCGCGCCGAAGACCAGACCAAGCGACACACCAAGGATGGAATAGAACATCGCCCAAACGGTCATATGGGCGGCGAAGCCCAGTAAGATACCTTCGATCATGGCAGACTCACATGCAGAATTTGGGAAAAACCCCAGCCGATAAAGCCGCATAGAAAAACTGCTGCGACCGTAGTGATCCCAAGTTGAACTGGATTCTTGAAGACCTGCGGAGCAAGGATAAAGGCGCAGAGCAGGAAGAATCCGATAGAAATTATGAAGTAGCTGAGTGCGCCTTGCCCGAGTTCCAGCCCGACAACGTAAAGCCCAAGCGCACCAAATAGCTGAAAAGTGATAGACATGTCCGCAAGCTGCTGGCCAAAGGATGGCCTGTTGGTTTCAGGCTGTTTACGAAACCCGCCGATCGCGAGGATTAGCCCAAGGATAAAGAGGCCAGCGGAAAAGGCCTTAGGCATAAAAGCTGCACCAAGCGGTTCCCATCTGGGCGGCGCAATATTCAATGCACTGGCGAATAAAATGGCGGCCAAAACCATTAAGAAGAGCGCGATCATTCCCTCTTTCATCACGGGTCTCTTTTTCGAATTAATGTTGGGCTTGCCGGGTGGGGATGCCCCCCCGACAAGAGTAAGCTCACTTCTTCAGATCGTATTTGTCGACGATGGCTTCAAAGCGCTGATAGCTAGCTTCGACTTCCGCTTGAAGCTCTTCACCACGCGCGAAACGTAAATCTTCGATTTTAGCGCCGAGCTCAGCCTGCAGTTCGGGATCGGCCATAACTTGTTCCATCATGTCTGCCCACCAGATACGCGCCTCTTCAGGTGTGTCCTTATGCAGGAAGAAGTAGGTTGTTGCGGCCCATTCCAGTCCGTCCAAGCCAACCTCAGAGGACAGCGGGATTTCCGGCAGCGCCTTTGGCTTGTAATCCGCCATGAACACGATTGCGGTTATGTCACCATTTTCCACAAATTTCTTGGCTGCAGAAGGCAGGGTCACTGCCAGATCAACTTGACCACCGATCAGTGCCGCGCGCATGGGGCCGTTGCCGCCGGGCACGTTGATCAGTTTGAAATCAAGACCTACCGCATCCATGAAGCTCAGCGCGACTATATGGTTTAGCGCGGTTAGCTGCACGCCAATCTTAACCTCGCCGGGGTTGGCCTTGGCATGTGC
This sequence comes from Salaquimonas sp., assembly GCA_028289365.1. Taxonomy (GTDB): domain Bacteria; phylum Pseudomonadota; class Alphaproteobacteria; order Rhizobiales; family Rhizobiaceae; genus BOKV01. The sequence continues at coordinate 20,828 of JANQQM010000118.1, forward strand.
CATCAAGCCGTCGAAATTTTTGAATGGTGCATTAGCACCACCTGCATACATCATGTCTATGCCACCCGCGCGGGCAACTGGGATCATGTCACGGAAATCACGGCCCAGAATGCCCTGTGCAGAGGTGCCCATGAAGGCTTCATGGAACACAAATACGGTGTGGCCATCGGGCGCTGCATCATATGCTGCACGGGTGCCTGTTGTGGTGCCACCACCTGGGATGTTTTTCACAACCACCGTTGCGTCTGTGTATTTCGCCAGATGCTTGAGCATGATGCGAACATTGATATCAAGTCCTCCACCCGCTTTGTTCGGGATGATTAGCTCAACCGGTTTAGTCGGATACTCGGCAAATGCCGGAGCAACCATCAAGCTAAGCGCGCCAACAGCGGCCATCATGATTTTACGAATAGGTCTCATTTTTTCCTCCCAACAGGTCAATTGGACGAATCCACCCAATTCTTCACCTATCGTGAGTACCTTGAAATGACTTTCTAACATATATTAAAAATTGTCTCCAAATTCATACAAAATGGAACATCGAAATGAATCATCACCACTTACGCCTATTTCTCAGCGTCTTGGAACATGGCAGCATGTCAGCCGCAGCCCATGAATTTGGGATGACTCATTCCGCATTTTCCAAACAAATCGGTCGTCTTGAGGCAAGTTTCGGCATACCGCTCTTGGAACGTTTGCCCCGTGGCATTCGCCCAACCGCTGCCGGACGCTTGTTGGCGGGTCATGCAAGAGCGGTCGCCGCCAGCTACCATAGCACTGTGCGCCATATCGACAGTGTAGCCAAATCTCAAACCGGCGAATTGACCGTCGGAGCTGGCTACTATTGGTTAAACGGTCTGCTCCCCCAAGCAATCACCAAGCTGGTCGAAGATTATCCCGGTGCGCGGGTGAAGATCGTCTCTGGCCTGCCAGGGAACTTAACGAAGCAGTTGCTCGACGGCGCGCTGGATCTGGTTTTTGGTCCTGTAGCGTTTCGCGACGGGCATACCGACAAGATAGAAGCCGAAAGCCTTATGAGAACTGACAGTGCAGTTCTGGTGCGTAAGGGCCATACCTTCGACGACGGCCAAAAATATAGCATCGAGGATTTGGCACTCCTTAAATGGGTAATGCTGAACGGGACAGTTATTCGCAAATCCTTCGACATGTTGTTTGAGGCAAACGGCATCAAACCCCCTGAACCCACGGTCGAAGTCGACAATGCAGTAACCGCGCTTGAACTGGTTGCGGGCAGCGAAATGGCGACACTCGCCGGATCCGTGACACCTTTGGGCACACCCTGGAAAGATCTGGTCCAGGTAAAATGCCCGGACCTGGTGTCTTGGCGGGACGGCGGTATCTTACGGCGCAAATATGAAATGTTACCGGAATTGGGGGAACACCTTTGCGACCAGGTTAGAAAACTGGCAAAATCCCATATTCACGCCATTGTGTGACTACAACTGAACCCGAATATGCATGGGAGATGGATCCACCGTTACTCAATATCAAAGAGAATAGAACGGCTTCCATGAGTTAGATCCAGTTGGCCGAAATATGCCCTTCAATCCGGAGCAAAAAGAGCCACTTAACGGCTAGTTTGTCCGCATAGCTGACACTGAGATAAATTTGATGATGTCCATTTTGGGCCAGAAATGGACACTCAAACTGATGATCAGAAATGTCAGCTTTATGCCAAATTCAATCGAAGGACTGAATTCCTAGGGGTCGCAAGGTTTAGGTCCTTCGTTCAATCAGCGTTCAATCCTTGGACATACTCAGCCAAAAACTCTGTGACAGCCAGTTCAGCGGTGTTTCGGCGAAAGGCAATACCGGTAGGAAACCTCCAAATGCAGCCTTCGGTCGGTAATTCGACGAGACCCTGCGTTTTTGCTTCGGTACCAATAGTGTCGGCTACCAGAACTAGGAAATCGGACTGTGCTGCTATCCGGAACATTGTCACCATTGATCCCAGACGAAGTCCCATACGCGGTTGACGAAGTTCCCGTTCTCGGAAGAATTGCCTGAATTTCTCCATTCCAATTTCATCATTGACAAAAGTCGCCCAGCTGAAGTCAACCATATCGGAGGCGGAAACGTTTACCCTATCAGCAAGTGGGTGGGACCTGCGGCAGTAGACACGCAGTTCCGAGTGGCCACCTTTGCGGGTAATGACATCATCGGTCTCCTCAATGCCGTGCAATGAACCAAGCCAGAAATCGATTTCACCATCAACAAGCCGCGGCATAAGGTGGTCGGCCACACCGGTTTCGACCTCTACATCGATCTGGGGAAAGCGTGAGCAGAATTCACCCAATAGAGTGGGGAATACAGTCAGACTCCAGGCCAGCCCCACGCCAAAACGGACATTCCCATAATGGCCTTCCACAAGTGACGAAATCTCGGTCTCTACGAACCTTGCCTCATTCAAGATGTTTTTTGCATGGCGCCGAAGCGTGTGCGCGATCGGCGTTGGGCGAATACCTTCTGATGTTCGATCGAATAACTTGGTGCCAACATGTGCCTCCAGTTTCTGGATGCTTTTCGTTATTGCCGGCTGAGTAACCCCGATCACTGTCGCTGCCCTGCGAATATTGCCCTGGTCGAAAGCGGCAACGAAATGTGCAAGCGAACGGGAATAGAGAACGTGCACGAGATTATTCCTTTTGGTTATCGCATCCTGAATATTTTAAATTAGACTTTATCAAGTGTAACTGCAATCCTGTTGTGGATCTGCGGTCAGATGCCGGAGATATTTGCTCAGGCAGAAAGGGAGTCTGTGATGAAATTGAAAGGACTAAGACAACTATTGGTGGCTACCGTTACATCGATAGCCATGGCAGGGACCGCACTAGCAGAATTTCCGGACCGACAGGTTCAGGTTGTGTTTCCGTGGTCACCGGGCGTGGCCTACGCGGTCAGCCAGGTTGTAGCTGATCGGATGGGAAAAGAGCTCGGTCAACCGATGCCGGTAAGTTCGTTAACTGGCGCCAGCGGCGTGAAGGCAGCACTGGACGTTTTGAATTCGCCCGCCAACGGCTATAAGGTATTTGACGGCTATGTAGCGCCGATCTTGTTTGCGCCGCTCTTGGGTAAGACGCCATTTCAGTGCGAGGATTTCACCCCGCTTTACGGTGTTGGCTCCAACGGTTTCGCAATTGGCGTTCGAAAGGACGATGATCGCTTTCCTGATTTGCCAGCACTGATCAAAATGGCGCAGGAAAACCCTGGCGAGTTACGCTACTCAGGTGCAGCGGACATTTCAATTCCACATATGGTGGCCGCACTTATGCTTAAAAACGCCAACGCGCCGGCACGCTCGATCCCGTATAATGATACCGGCGAAGGTTGGAAGGACTTTTTGTCCGGTGAGTTAGACTTCATGGTGCTAAACTCTGGCAACTACAAAGCCAACAAGGACGATATCAGAGTACTTGCCGTGATGAGCGATCGGCCAATGTCGGAGCATGGTATCCCAGGCCCAATTCCGAAGGATTTCGGAATCGAACTTGGTGTTGAAGGATTGGCAGCGGTTGGCTGGAATTGGTGGGTGGTGAAGCCCGGTACACCGGACGAAGTGGTCGATAAACTGCGTTCGGCCATGCTGACCGCGCTCAGCGATCCCGAGACACAAAGTAAGATCAACGAACTCGGTTTCACGCCACTGCCACCCGAAACATATCATCCCGATTTCTACGTCGAGAACTGCGCAAGTGTTCGTGAGCAGCTTCAGGCAGGGATGGAAGCCATTCAGTGGGAAAAAGAAATGACCCGCTAACATCATCCTCCAAGGATGAAGGCGAGGAGCCTGAAAAATGACCAATCGATTCGGACAACTCGCCTTCATCATTATCTTGGCTGCAATTCCGGTGTTCGTATTTTACGACATCGGGACAAGATTTGCCGCGGAAGGTGTCGATACCGGCAGCGCGGAAAACAACGCCGCTATGTATCCGCGATTGGTTGCTGTCCTAATGGCCGTTCTATTGGCGATCCAGGCTTTTCGGACATTCACGCATATTTCGGAAGACGAGCTCTGGCCGGGTATCAATGAGTTTGTCCGGGTCCATGGGCGCGCGATCACCGCATTCTTTTTGTTCCTCTTCTATATCTGGGGTTTTCGCTGGTTTGGGTTCGTTTACTCAACGCCGATATTCCTTTTCTTGACGCAGCTTGTGTTGGGATATCGCAATCCTGTGGGCTTGGTTGTCTATTCGGGCGGTGTGACAGCAGCGGTTTACTACGCATTTGCGAAAATCCTCAATCTGGCGCTGCCCGCCGGTGATTTTTTTGGATGAGGTTGCAGGATGCTTGATCTCATTCCACTCACTCTAGGACAGGTCGGATTTACGGCGCTCGGCGTTTTTATGGGCATCATCATAGGTGTAATGCCTGGGCTCGGGCCGCTTCTGGGGATGGTCCTACTTATACCGTTTGCGATGTATATGGAGCCGGTTGCAGGGCTCTCCCTGTTGATCGGGGTTTTTGTCGGCGGCACATTCGGCGGCGCGGTCACAGCGATTTTGCTGCGCATCCCGGGAACGCCGATTGCCGCGGCGACGCTGCTCGATGGCTATCCGATGGCCCAGCAGGGACGCGAACGTGACGCGCTCGGTTTCGCTGTTGCAGCCTCGGCGGTTGGCGGTTTCGTTGGCGGACTCTACCTTGTGCTGGGAGCGCCAATTCTGGCCAGTTTCGCGCTAAAATTCGCACCACCCGAGTATTTTGCTCTCGCCTTTGCAGGTATTGTCTGCATTGCAATCGTGTCGCGGGGCTCAACGATAAAGGGGCTCATCGTGGGCTGTCTCGGCTTGCTGATTGCTACGATTGGTATAGATCCGTTCGCCTTTTTCTATCGCTTTAACATGGAAACACAGTGGCTAATCGGCGGTATTGGTATCGTGCCGCTGGTCCTTGGCCTATTTGCGGTAAGCGAAATGCTGTATCAGATTAGCGCCGGCAACCTGGACAAGGGCGCTGGTGCCCGCAGCGTGATGCTGCCACCATCAATCGTTATCGACACCGTTAAGCGCTGGATTAACATCCTGCGATCCGGTTCAATAGGTACCTTCATTGGAGCATTGCCCGGTGCCGGTTCGGTGATTGCCGCCTTTGTGTCCTATGCTGCAGCCAAAAGCTCGTCGAAAGAGCCTGAAAGCTTTGGTCAGGGAAATCCCGACGGCGTCATCGCGACCGAGGCGGCCAACAATGCCTGTTGCGGCGGTACGTTGATCCCGTCTCTGGCGCTGGCATTACCGGGAGATCCTTGTACGGCGGTGCTTCTGGCCGCGATCCTTCTTTTGGGATTCATTCCCGGGCCACAACTTTTTACCGACTCTCCCGAGGTAATCACCGGCATTTTCTCGTCCTACATGGCCGCAAATGTATTTCTGCTGATCTTTGGGCTCTTATTGGTACCCATATTTGTCTGGTTTGTTAATATTCGTAAGGTTTTCCTGATACCGGTGATCTTCGTTCTCTGCGTTGTCGGTTCATTTGGAGTGACCAACTCCCTGCAAGATCTGTGGTTCATCCCGATTTTCGCGATCCTTGCGCTACTCCTGATGAAATTCGATTATCCACTGGCGCCATTGACCATAGCGCCTGTGCTGGGACCTATCCTTGAAGAGAATTTTCGACGCTCACTGATCATGTCGGCAGACGATGTATCAATATTTTTTACCCGTCCCATCTGCACCACGATTCTCGTGATCTCTGCCGTCGCACTGATCATGTCGCTATTGCCCGGAAACGCGCTGAAGCGTTTCTCCCAGAAAGGTACAAACTGATGAAGGTCGTGTTCCTGTTGTTCGATTCGCTAAATCGAAAAGCCTTAAGCTGCTATGGCGGGCCGTTGAAAACACCGAATTTTGACCGCCTGGCCGCAAGATCGGTTATTTTCGACAATCACTACACCGGCAGCCTTCCGTGCATGCCCGCTCGACGAGATCATCATACCGGACGTTACAATTTCTTCCACTCAGCCTGGGGGCCACTTGAGCCATTTGATAATTCCTATGCACGGCTCTTGCGAGAGAAGAGCGATACTTACTGTCACCTGGTCACTGACCATTTCCACTATTTTGAGGATGGAGGTCTCTGCTATCACACCACCTTCAACACCTGGGTAAATATCCGCGGCCAGGAATATGATCCCTGGAAGCCGACTCTGAATGCCGACATCGAGACACTGAAGCAAAAATACGATCCCCGCCACTATGACTTTTCAGGTGGTAAACGTGGCAACCACAAGCTTCAGCATGTTGTGAACCGCGAAGCGATGCAGGACGAAGCGGAGTTCCCACTCCCGCGCTGCTTTGATGCCGCATTCGAATTTCTTGATGCCGCGCGGGGAATAGATAACTGGATGTTACAGCTCGAATGTTTTGATCCGCATGAGCCCTTCCACGTGCCTGAACGTTTCGAACGCGAGTTCGATACTGGCTATAATGGCCTAATCCTCGACTGGCCGCACTATGCCCGGGTTGCTGAGACCGATGAGGAGATCGCACATATCCGTGCAAAATATGCTGGATTAGTGGCGATGTGCGATGACTATCTAGGGCGATTGCTAGACCGTTTCGACGAAGAGAACCTCTGGAGTGACACAGTTCTGATCGCCACAACCGACCATGGTTACCTATTGTCCGAACATGACTGGTGGGCCAAGACAAAGATGCCGCAGTACCAAGAGATTTCCCACATTCCTCTAATGATTGCTCACCCGGATATGGATCGTCACACAGGGATACGACGTTCAGCATTGACCTCCGCAATTGACATTCTGCCAACGCTCGCTGAATTGTTTGGAGTTGATTGTCCATGTGAGGCCAAAGGCCAAAGCCTACTACCTCTTCTGGAAGAGGATAAGAAAGGCCACGAAATTGTGTTGTCAGGAATATTCGGCGGGCCGCTCCTGATAACCGACGGGAAATATGCTTTCCATTATCGTCCCCAATGGCTCGACAGCACAAACCTCTACGAATATCGGCTGCTTCCTATGCATATGCGCGGTCCATTTTCTGTTCAGGAATTACGACACATGGAACTGGTCGAGCCATTCGACTTTACAAAGAATATTCCGGTTTTGCGGATCAAGGCACGCGACGACGCAAAGCGCGTACCATTTCATGATGGTGACGGTTTCGAGGATACAGACACGAGATTGTTCGATTTGTCAGCTGATCCAAAAGAGGAACACCCGTTTCGTGATCCTGTCATTGAAGCAAGACTAATTGCAGGTGCGGTACAGACTATGAAGCACCACGATGCGCCGGCGGAAGTGTTTGAGAGATTCGAACTCTCCGTAGACGAAACAGTTGGCAAAATTGACGCGTGAGGAGATGTAATGACTTTCTCACTGAAATCTAAAAGCTTGTCGTTAAACAATAGCGAAATTTAGAAGTTAGCAATTGTGGTCAAACGGTCGCAACCTGCCTTTTGCATTACCGCTAGATCAGTTTCTGTGAATGTCTGCTTTGGGCCAAAAGCTGCCGTAGGACTGGCACACTATGAATGTCTGAAATAGACCGGAAAGAAGACATTATTTCTGCCTGTAAATAACGACTGCAAATGGCCCATTGCGGCCATAGAGAAATGGATTTTTGTTTCCCTGTGGAAACTTTTCCGCAGCAGATTGAACTTTCTGGCGTCAGAACTACCTCCCAGACTCATGCTAGTGCCAATAGGACTCTGGAATTTGACAATAGGAACAATGCCCGATCTTGCGATTGCGGTAATGACCGCAAGCGTATGATATGGTCAGTGCTTATCCATTAGCGCTGTATTTGAGTGAGCTTTGCCGCGCAAGGCAAACCACACCGCACCAGCGATCAATATTATGTTGACGATGATCAAGATCGCCGAAATCGGCCTATCGAGAAAAATCCAGTAGCCGTTATCGGAGATCAGCAGCGACCGGCGGAGATTGTTCTCAAGCAACGGTCCCAGTATGATTCCAATAACAATTGGTGAAAGGGGGTAATTTGCTGCCCTGAAAAGGATTCCCACAATACCGAAGCCAAGCATGACGAACAGATCAAAAACGGATGCCTGCAGGGCGTATGTCCCGATACAGCAAAGCAGTAGCACTATAGGTATCAGGTAAGCCTTGGGAATTCTGAGAACATATACGAATAACGGCGTCGCCAAAATTCCGGCGATCAGCAGAAAAATATTGGAGGCTAGATAAACCAGGAATATACCGCCCACAATTTCCGGCTGCTGTTCGAATAATGTCGGTCCCGGAAAAAACCCAAGAATCAACAATGCGCCTATCAGCACGGCTGATGACGCATCGCCGGGTATTCCCAAAGCAAGCGACGGCACCAGCGTGCCGCCAACGGTTGAATTGTTGGCGCTTTCCGTAGCGACGACACCACCCTCAGCGCCTTCACCATATTTCTCATCCGGTCCGGCTGATGCCTTTGCGACAGCATAGGATGTGAAAGAGCTGATCACCCCGCCGGCACCGGGAAGCGTGCCAAAAAACGCGCCTATAGTAGAAGAACGTAGCAGGTTCTTCCAATGTTTGAGCGTGAGGAATATTGAGCCAAAACCGGGTCGCGCTATCTCGATCTCAGGCTTCTTGATCAGATCGTCACTCATTGTCTGATAAGCCATTTCCGAGATCGCAAACAGGCCGACCACTACCGCCACGATGTGAAATCCATTCAGCATGTGGTGGCTGTCGAACGTGAAGCGATAGCCAGTCGAGAACTCATCGGTACCGATCGTTGCAATCAGCAGTCCGAAACATCCGGCAATCAGGCCCTTCAACAGGGATTCTTTCGAGATTACGGCGATTGCAATCAGACCGGTTACTGCCAATGCCGCATATTCCGGTGGAGCAAAGTTGCTTGCAAACTGGGCCAATGCCGGCGCGAGCAGAATAAGGACAACGCCTCCGAACAATCCTCCGATTGCGGACGCAGAAATTGCAATGCCGATTGCATCGGAAGCACGGCCCTTCTTTGCCATCGGATATCCGTCAAATAGGGTCGCGGCAGCAAGCGGGGTTCCCGGAATGGGCAATAGGATTGCCGATATAGACCCGCCGCAGGAACCTCCGACAAATATTGCTATCAGAAAGCCCATAGCGGCAACGGGCGGCAATCCTATTGCGACCGGGAGTAGAAGAATGATGCCCATCAGAGGGCCAAGCCCTGGCAGCGCGCCGACGACCAGGCCGAATAATACACCCAGCAGCGTCAATCCGATTGCCATCGGTGTCATGAAGAGGCCATAGCCCGAGAGAATGGAATCGATCAGCATCGGGTCTTTACCAAGGAATGTTCAGGCTAAAGATACCACCCGGCAGCACGACCTTCAGGTAGACTTCGAAGGCATAGGCAAGCACGAACGAAATGACCAGGGCGGCACCGACTGTGGTCAACGAAAACCGCATGCCGCAAAGAACCATGACTGAAACAATCATGGGAGTGGTCGTCAGGTGATATCCAAGGATGCCAAGAAGGGTGAGATATACGGCGAATATTGATAAGAGAATTGCCGGTCTCCGCAGATCAGCAATATTGACGACCAATTCATCTGAATCATTTTCGGTTGACCGGAACTGCGAGAGAACAAATTGCAACGCGATCAACACGCCAATTAGAATTGCAATTAGTCTCGGATATGCTGCTGCATTGTCATAGGGACCGCCACTGGCGATTCCTTGTTCTGTCATTGATGTGAAGATTTGTTGGAAAACGACCGCGATGACCACGGAAAGGAACAAAATAACCAACCAGTTGAGGTATTTCTTTCGGATCGTCACGATCGTTTTCCCCGGGTTGCGAGATTAATTGAGCTTCTTGAGCTCTTCTTCTTCCCATTTCAGCGCATTGCCCATTGCGCCAAGTTGACCTGAAACCGGACCAACAACGTCATCATATTGGGTGTGGTCCCACTCCAGGGGAACAAAGCCTACGCGAGTTATTGCTTCTTTAACATCGTCTCGGCTCATGGCCTTCTTCATGGCTTCGCGAAGAACGTCGGCGACTTCATCTGGCGTGTCTTTGTGAACCAGCCACCAGGTCCACCCCATGGGTGCCAGTCCGGACAATCCGGTATCGATGCCGAGATCGGTAATATTCGGTGCGCCATCATAGGATTTCTTCGCACCATCCAATTCCGACAATACCAGCAGAATGTCAAATCCCTCCTTGTCCTGCAGATATGCGCCGACATTGATGAAAGAGAAATCAAGCACGCCTGCCTTCAAATCTTTTCTTGCATCGCCATCCGTCTTGTAGGGAATGTTCTGAGCGACAACGCCGTATGTCTGGAGCACTTTGGCAATCACCATATGAGGCAGATTGTTTCGCGAACCTGAAGAATAACGCAGCTTGCCAGGATTGGCCTTGCCGTATTCCATGAGATCCTCAAATGTCTTGAATCGCGGGTCGCCTTTTTTTACGCCGATCGAAAATGCATTCGAGACTGCGGAATGCAGCGGCTTGAAATCCTTGTAGGTCCAATCCGCATTTCCAAGTACGGGTTGCAGGACCAGTGGCGCGACATATCCGTCAAAGATCGTGTAGCCGTCTGCCGGTCGGTTCATCGCCGTTTTGAACGCCTTTGTACCAGCCGCTCCAGGTGTCGACACGACAGGTAGCGAGACGCCCAATTCTTCGCCCATGGCTTTGGCAATTATCTGGCTGACCGACATTGCAACGCCGGCACTCCAGGGAAATATGTTTTCCACGGTCCTCTCAGGAAACTCCGCGAGTGCTGCCGAAGATGATATTACCACCGCGGCAATCGAAGCTGCGATTAGTTTCTTGATCCTCATTTTGAACTCCTCCTTCACCTTTATGATTTTAATTCGCCACTGCAGTTGCAAGACCTGCCAATGACTGTCTTTCCAGCCCGTAATGAGCGTAGATTTCAATCGGAGCATCATGGCGCTCCAACTCACTGATGATCATTGCGATCATCCGCTTTGTTGTTTCGGGATCGTCGATCGGATTCATCTGGCCGGGGTCAGATTCCAGATCATAGAGGCCGGTGCTTCCATTCCAGTTTTGTACGCAATGGACCCCTGTCTCGGCTATTTTTCCTGACATTCGCATACGCATGACAGGCGCGCCCTTGGTAAAGTCGAAGGGTTTGCTCAGTTCGGCAGATTGCAGTTCTTCAATCGAGAATTGATATTCAAGATGTGACGGCATGACAGTGTAGAGCGGTAGTGCATCGCTCGCCAGATTCTCAGGAAAACGGAAATAGGTATAACGGCCGTCAGTTACGCAGATCGGCCCAGCAAACATGCCCAAAATTGCACATTGCCGTTCTCCTGATTTGCCGCGAAGCAGGTTACCCAACGAGTATGATGTTGTTTCTGACGGCTTGTTGACGCCATGAAACTCCAGGATTGTCGGCATCAGATCGGTCGTTTGAGTAAGCGACTTGACCCGCTTGCCATTCATTGCAGTGGCTTCAGGATGGGCAATCATCAACGGGATGTGGGATATCTCTTCGTAATAGGGCATTTTGTTTTTGCCCCACCACTCATGCTCTCCCAATAGAAAGCCGTGATCCGTGGACAGAATTAATGCAGTGTTCTCCCATGCGTCGTTTTCGTCCATCCAATCCAGCAATCTGCCAAAATACTCGTCACACATGGCAACAAGTGCCGCGTAATTTCCACGAATTTCGGCGATCTCCTGTGCGGAATTTGTGACATTTTCATAGATTGGCCAATCCAATATCTTGCCGTTATAGCCTGAATTGTAAGCCTGCCTGAATCGCTCTGGCGCGGTAAACGGTTCATGCGGATCAAAGCACTCGATTTGCAGATACCAATCGTCTGCATCCCCGTTCAATCCAAGAAAATTGAATGCCCGATTGAAGCATTTTGCCGTCGGGTAATCGTCTTCCTCCAGCATGAATTCAGTGTTGATTGCATGCCGCGAGCGCCGCCAGACGTCGCGCTCTGTTGTGCTTCTTGTAGCCGATTTGCCAGCATCAAGACCGTCGGTCGGATAGTGATGACCATCAAATCTCTCGCGAATTCTGTCCACCGGCGGCCGGACCATGACCTCAATGGGATCGTATTCTTGACCGCGTATGAAGTCCCAACTGTCAAACGCTGAAACATAACCGGTCCCGCCATTTTCAAAATAATGAAGATGGTCCGAAACGATATGTGTATAGATGCCGTTTTCACTTAATAATTTGGCGTAGGAATTATCAAATGGCTCAAGCGGTCCCCAGGGCCTATGCATGAAATTCAAGCGACCGGTATGCATGTCGCGCCGGGCGGGCATACAGGGCAGGCTGCCAACATAGTGGGTATCAAACGTAACGGATCGTTGAGCAAACCGGTCAAAATTTGGCGTGGCAATCGCCTGGCCACCATAAGCGCCCAGTGCAAGCCGGTTCAATGAATCGAACAAAACAAAAATGGTCCGCATCAACAATTCCTCCCAGTCACGCCAGCGGCGCCGACGCGTTATGTTTACGGATCACCTTCAATTCTGTAAAATCGATTTTATATTGCTTTACGATAGAAAAAAGGAATGTCATATGGATAAAAATCTCAGGGCATTTCTTGCAATCTCCGAGCATCGAAACCTCACAACCGCTGCTGACCAGATTGGCTTGACGCAACCCTCTTTGACAAAACGTCTTGGCAATCTGGAAAACGAATTAGGTTGTCGGTTGTTTGAGCGGCATCGTAGAGGAATGACGCTTACTGCTGCAGGAAACAGCTTCTTCCTAAGAGCCCAACGTATTGAACAGGAAATGCTGCAAGCCAAAGAGGAATTGCGGAGCCTAGAGAATGCAGGACTGGATGTGTTGCGGGTCGGCGCTGGCCCGCTGTTTCATCAGCGTTATGTAGCGCCGGTTTTCTCAAATCTGCTCCTGGAATTTCCATCGCTTCGCCTAGATCTTTCAATTGATCCTAATGAAGTTAGCCTTCCCCTGTTGATCAAAGGAGAGCTGGATATTGTACTGGGTGTCATTCAGCCGACCGGCCCGGAAGGCGCGCTTCAATCCATGCCAATGACCGTATTAGAACACGGCGTTATCGTTGCTCCAGGAACAGCCTTGAGCGCCAAGCGGGATCTATATCCTGAAGATCTGCGGGAAGTTCGCTGGGTTTTGTACGGGGATGATGAAGATACGGGCGTGTGGCTCAACACTTACTATCAGAGAAATGGTTTGGGAATGCCACGCATAGCGGTGCGCACCGCCTCCTTCGCTGCAGGCCTTGGTCTGGTCAGAAGCACCGGCTTTGTCATGATGGCGCCAATTCAGCTCTCTTCCGTGATCGAGGAAGCGGGACTGAAAGTGCTTGCTTCGAAACCAGCCATCACAAGCCTGACATCAGGAGCATATGTCAGACCAAGTTCCGTAGGGTTCCCGGCCGTAAAACGTTTCCTGGAACTATTGAAGCAAGAATTTTCTAGTACAGGTGAATAGAATTTTACTAGCTGCCCATGACATTTTAGCCAAGGATGTACCTTGGGAATAACCTGAACGCTCTCAATACATCTTCAAAGGCCGCAATTTGACGACTGGTGGTCGGTTGGGTTTGACCAAGAACTCGTGCAGCAGCCGAAAGCGACCCCTCATCGGCAACAGAAAGAAATGTTCTTGCGTGGTCCCAATCAAAAGACATTTGAAGTTAAGATGTAAATTTCCGTATACTAAGTCAACGTTTTATCACAATTTATCATCTATTTTTGCATATGCTATTTGCGTGGCACGAATTTCCGATCGACTGTTCAGCAAAATTTGGAAGGACGAGCCAAGTATGAATCTCGTTGTTTTAGGCGCAAACGGGCGCACGGGTGCGCATGTAGTGAATTTAGCACTTGACCAAGGGGTGCAGGTTACCGCTGTCGTGCGGTCAAAAAACAAGTGCCCAAACATCACGCACAAAAATCTAAACATTGCGATAGGCAATCCATGCGATCCAATGTTCTTGACGGGTGTTTTTCAGAACCAGAATGCTGTGATCTCAACGCTTGGTGGCCGGCTTCCAACGAAAAAAGCAACTTCCGTATACTATTTGTCCGCAGATGCCATAGCCAAGGCGGCTGAAACGAGCAGCGTGAAAAAGGTGATCGTGACATCGAGCGCACTTCTCTTTTCTTCAGAGCGAACTTTGGACAATTTCCTGGCTGCCGTTTTTCGACAGGTTGTCCGGAGCGCCACCAGAATGGAAGAAATTCTTGGTGCTGCTAATCTCAATGCAAGAATCGCCCGATGTGGTTTTTTAACCGATGCCAATGAAACGCAATATCGCGCAACGAAAGATCACTTGCCGGAAAACGGATCGTCTGTGTCCCGTCGAAGTTTAGCGAGTTTTCTTATGGATTCATTGAGTGCTTCATGGTCCGGTGAACAAGTTTTTGGCGTTTCCTGCCCGCTCGATCCCAGAAAATAGATCCTGTATAGCGACTACAATCTACTCTGCCGATTGCTGAGATGGTCATTGCAGAATTGCTTGCCTAAGACCCTCTGACGCCTAGTTATTTTAGTTCAGAGCCTAATTGGAGCACGGTATGATCAAGGGAAGCTGTTGTTGTGGGGCTGTTCAGTTCGAGTTTACAGAGCCGCCGAAGATGATGGGAACGTGCTATTGCTCCCGATGCCGTAAAATCGGAGCAAATGTGATGGTCTTCGCCTCGAAGGATACATTCCGTCTGATTAGCGGAGAAGATCACATCGCGATCTATGAACCAAAGCCCGGATACAAATACAACCGCACTTTCTGCCGGACCTGTGGATCGGGCCTTGGCGAAGTGGGATCAAAGGAAAACACTTTCCCAGTCAACGCCAACTGCCTCGATGATGATCCGGGTATTCGAAATGGATTTCATGAGTTTGTTTCAGAGAAACCCGCCTGGATCAATATTTGCGATGATGCACCGCAATTTGAAAAGCATCCGCCGATGCCTGAGGACTAGTGCTGTAAACTCAGTCTTGTTGTTCGCCGGGACTTTGGCCGAGAAGTCGAATTCCGCGTTGAGCAAGATCCCGGCATCTCGATTATTGACCGACAATGTCCGCTATGTGCTGCCGTTACCGGATTACCGAAAATCGAACTTACAGCATCTATAGCAAGCTAACGTCGGTATTCCGCCGGATGATAGCCATGATGGTCTTGGGTAGAAACCTGATTTCAACCAACTAACTCAAACTGATCATGGGATGAAATTACTGATATAAGGCACACGAGATCATTGAATTTTTCATCAATCAGGTGCACCAAAGTCGAGGCTGTCAGGTAGATAGTTGAACAGCTCAAGACGCGGTGGCTTTCCGTTACCTATTCTGAAAGCACTTAGACTTGCCGGCGCGACCGGAATGATGAATGCGGGGTTGAGACCGATATAGTGTTGCAAGATCGCGCGGATAACTCCACCGTGGCATACAATCAGCAAGTTCTTGCACGGTTCGCGATATTCCGCCTCAATCACTGCTGTGACTCGATTGACAAAGTCCCCCCAAGCTTCGCCACCTGGTGCGGTAGATGTGCCGGCGCGCCAAGCCTGATAAGCCTCTTCATTTTCGGCGCGTATTTCGTCAATGGTGCGCCCGGTCCAGTCTCCTACATCAATCTCGCGCAGCTCCTCCGTTAATCTGGCGTCGCCCGCCCCGATCCTATTTGCGGTTTCACGTACTCGTTGAAGATCAGAAGACACTGCTCGGCAATGACCGATATCCTCAAGTGTTTGTCGCAGCAAATCAGCCTGAACTTCTCCCAAATCTGACAAACCGACATCCGCCTGCCCCTGGAGTCGCCGTTCTGCGTTCCAACTCGATTGTCCGTGCCGAACCAGTAGTATGCGCATCAGCTGATCCTCGAGCCATCTTTGCCAAACCAGCAGTCAGGCTGACATGGCAAACAAAAGTGAACTAAGCTCCCTATCCGTAAACCGGGTGGGCGGTCTAAAACGGCAGTCAAGCGCAATCCGTCGTTTAGCCCCGTGAGCATAGTGCGACCTGCAATAGTACTGGTCTCAATTAGTTCCATTGGAAGGGTGGTCTCGCCTTCATTTTGGCTCAGCGTTAACGCCTCGGCACGATACATTGCCAAACAATTGTCGGTGGGCGGTGTGACCGGCATGTGCCGTCCTCCAACTGTGCAGTCCGTGCCAGTTTTTTCCACCGGGATCATGTTGTTGGGCGGGGTACCGACGAAGGTTGCGACGAAGGCCGTTTCAGGACGCTCAATCAGTTCGGTGGGCGTGCCGAACTGCTGCACACATCCCATGTTCATAACTGCGACATGTGTGGCCATCGTCATCGCTTCTATTTGGTCGTGGGTAACGTAAACTGTTGTTGCACCCGTCGTGCGGTGAAGCCTCATCAGCTCAGTCCGCATTTCTACCCGCAATTTGGCATCCAAATTCGACAACGGTTCATCGAGCAGCATGATCGATGGCTTAGGTGCAATTGTCCGGGCTATGGCAACACGCTGCTGTTGTCCACCGGAAATCTCGTTGGGATAGCGCTCGGCAAGCTGGTCGATTTCCAGCAGCGATAAAACTTCGTCAATCCGCGCCGCCCTGTCTGACTTGGGCATCTTCATGATTTTCAATGGCCATTCAACATTACTGCGGACCGACATGTGTGGCCAAAGCGCGTAGGACTGGAACACCAGGCCGGAATTGCGTTTCGCAGGATCAACACTCCAGTTTCGATCACCATCGGAAACTGTTTGGCCATCAAATACAATCTGACCTTCCGAAGGCAACTCAAGCCCGGCGAGCATTCGCAACAGTGTGGTCTTTCCACAACCTGAAGGACCAAGAAGGACAAGAAACGCGCCCTTGGGGACTGCCAAAGAAACATTGTTGACTGCTTCTACATCGCCGAAACGTTTGGTGATATTGCGGATTTCCAGCATGGTGTCCTTCAATTCTGAAGCCAGGGCTGAGATTTAGCCTGCAGCCGATTGGCGACTAGTGAAGCTGCTATCGATATGAACAGAATCACAAACGTGATTGCATTGGCAAATTGCGCGAATCCTTCTGAGGCATAACGGTACGCCACTACGGACAGCACCGGCATCGTGGGGGTAAAAAGCAGCACGACTAATGAAAGATCGCGGACAATCTTCACGAAGATGAGAATTCCACCGGCGGCAAGACCACGTATGGCAAGCGGGATCGTGATTGCTGTTAGTCTACGTATGAAACTGGCACCTGTAATCCGTGCACTTTCCTCCAGTTCGCCGCCCACCTGCTGAATAACGGCTCGACCGGTTTGAACAGAAAATGGCAATAGATAAGCTGTACCTGCAATGACCAAAAGCGCGAATGTGCCGTAAAGAGCAGGAAAAGGACCAATCGGTGCGCCCAGATAAGCTATATATGCTGCGCCAAATGCGATACCGGGAACCAGCAGCGGCAGGAAACTGATCTGTGTTATTGCAGCTGAAATCCAACCCCCTCGAAATCGCGCTGTCGTGTAGGAAGCCAGCAGACCCACAAACATACCGCTGAAAGCGACCGCCAACCCCAGACCCAATGTTACTATCAGTGCCCAGACAAAATCTTCATTGTGGGCAATGCCGGGGAAACCCTGCGCAATTGAAGGATCGCTAGTGCCGATCCAGTAGTGCAAGGTCCAATTGGAGAACAAATTGGCAGAAGACGGAGCCAGACTTGATGCCGCCAATACGATTATCGGGATAACAGTTGAACTGAAAAGAATGACCATCGCCAATGAAAATAGCGGCCAGCGAGCGCTTCGTAGATCAAAACGTTTGGCACGACCGCCCTTTCCCGTGATTGTCGCATAGGAACGACGGCCTGAAACAATACGGTTGCCCGCCCATAGAAACACCCCCGAAATCAAAACCAACAATATCCCAATCACATAGCCGCGCCCGACCTGACCGACCTCGATCATGCCAAATAAACGCGTTGAAAGTGTTTGCATTCGCACAGGCAAACCCAATAACGCAGGAGTGGCAAAATTTGAGACAGCACCAGCGAAACACAGAGAGCATGCCGCAACCAAGGCCGGCATTGTGACCGGTAAGATAATTCCAACCAGGATACGAAATCCCTTTGCGCCGGCAATCTGTGCTGCCTCGACGAGGTCAGAATTCATGGTCGCCAACGCCGCTGCAATGATCGTAAATGCCAGGCTGAAATAGTGCAGCGTCAGAACTATCAGTGTTGGCACCATGCCCCACGCCAGCCAATCAGGGATATCGAGACCTATACCTTGCAGCCAGCCCACCTGGCCGCCTATTCTGTCATTGCGGAAGAGCGAACCCCATGCCAGCGCTGCAGCAAAGGACGGGATCATGAAGGGAAGCGTGGCCATCAAGCCAATGGACCGGCGAAACGGAACGTTTGTCATCACGACGAGCCAGGCCAAAAATCCACCCAAAAACACGCATGAAAGCGATACCACAACACCGATGAGCAACGTATTGTTCAACGGCTTGTAGAACAGATTGGTCGACAATCTCCCGAACAACACATCCGACCATGCCTTGATCGTGTCGGGCTGAAGAGTGACTAGAACCGTGCTCAGCAGCGGTAGTACGATTAGTGCAACCAAAAGTAACAGCACCACCGCTTTCAGCGCGGCGCCATCGCCAATATTTAGGAGCCGCCTTTGACCGGCCACAACTACATCCGCCATCGAGTTCATCCTTTATTGCTGAAGAGACGACAGCGCTGGGGCAGGCATGTCAACACACCCGCCCCTGAACGAGAATACGTGGCTACTGGAGTGTCAGGATCAGGTCACCGACATCAGCGCGGATTTTGGCAGTCTTGGCAGGGTCAATTCGCCAGGCGGTAAACTTGTCCAGCGGCACTGCGTCAGGATGCGGCGGGATGTCTGTGCGTGTTACGTAGTCCCCTGCTACATAGAACGGTTTCAGTCCTTCACCTCCGGTCTCGCTTTCATCGCCCATCAAGAAGTCAATCACCAGGCGCGCTGCAGCAGGGTTGTTCGGTTTGGCTGCGAGAGCAAGAATGGCAGGAAATATAATGCCAGGTGCCGGCTTCACATTGTTGGCAACTTGTAACGCCCAACCCTCTTCCTCATTGTCGCGTCTATCTGAATAGCTTGTAAAACCAACCGGCGGATTTTCTTGCCCAAGGGCTCCCACCGCCGCATTCACATCGTCTGTGGACCCAACCAGGATGACATCGTTGTTGAAGAGGTCCGAAATAAATTTCTCGCCCGCATTGGCCGCGCCGCCGAGATCGATGGGCTTCCCGAATTGCGCTTCGTAAGCCGCCGCCATATTGTCCGACTGCAGCACAATTTCGGTCATCAAGTCGAGGTAATCGCCTCTCTGTAGTGGGTCAACCATAACGACACGGCCACGCCAATCGTCTGTGGTCAATTGCCACAAATTGTCGATCGGAGAGCCGCTTGGATTAGCTTCTTCGTTGTACATCAAGACCTTGGTCGACAGGCGTTGAGCCAATAGCGGATTTTTGTATTGATCTGGCACGCGGTCGGCCACACGCGGGGGCACGTATGGCCCAATGATGCCCGTTTCAAGCAACTCGGTCAGTACCACAGGCGTATCGGAGATATAAATAACGTCCGCATTGGTGACGCCCGCTTGAGATTCAGCCTTGAGCCGGGCGATCTGTTCCGTAGACGAAATATCGAAACCTTGAAGGTCGATGCCCGGATAGGCAGCTTCGAATGCCTTCTCTACCTTTCCGATCCGGCTGGTGAAGGAATAAACCGTCAGTTTGCCCTCTTCTTGAGCCATGGGCAGCAATTCTGCTGGTCCCATTTCGTTGAGGTTGTCGTCGGCCAATGCCGCCGAAGACATCAGAATTCCCATTGCGCCGAGACGCATCACTTTCAGAAATTTCATTTGATCCTCCCTTGGTTTCTTATCTATTCGAAGCGCTCGATTAACTGACCCAGGCGATCCAGTTTTTTCAGCGATTCCTCTTTGGCTGTGAGACCGGCAGCGATCACAATTGCATTACAAACCGTCATAGGTACCGTTAAGGTCTGGAAGGCATCCGGATCACCTGAACGCGGTGCCGTCAGCAGTATGTCTGGCCGGGGAGCTAGAAGCGCACCTGATTTGCCCGAAATAATAATGGTTTTGGCGCCGACCTCTTTCGCCGTCTCAATTAGAGCGCCGTAGCTCCTCGGCGGACGACGAAAAGCAAAACTCAGTACAACGTCCCCCGATTCTAGGCCCAACATTTGTTCTGCCAGACCCCGCGGGCTTGTATTAAGTTGTTGCACTTCTTTGCCAAATCGGCGAAATCGTTTGACTAACATCAGCGCCAGTACTTCAGCGTTTCCGTATCCATAAATGAAAATACGGGTTGCCTTCATCAGCATGCTGCCGACATTAGCGAGTTGATCGGGACTAATAAATTCTTCAATTCCTCCAAGCGCCTGCGCTTCGTCCCGCGCCAATTTTCCCAGAATTGAGTCAGACGTGTTTTCGGCAATTGTCCTTTCAAAGCGGGTTGCGGTTTCACGTGTGGCAATGAACTCATCGCGCAAGGCATCGCGGAAAGCTGCATAGCTTTCGTAGCCGAGTTTTTTTGCAAGCCTCGACGCCGTAGCCTCGTGGACACCAACCGCTTTGGCTAGTTCGCCGGCTGTGCCTAGTGCTGCCGACTTTGGACTTTCAATAACATTTTCAACCAGCTTTCGTTCGCTAACGGTTAGGGTCGGTGCCTGATCCGAAATTTTATCAATGAGTGACATGCAAACCTCAATCAATTTGCATGATTTCTTGCACACATGGTATTTTTTTGCAAGCTATCTTGCTAAAATTGATTAATCGTGAGTCCGTTTGCAAGCGAACAAATGCAAAATTTCGTGGTTCTGAGCTTCTATGTAAATTGGCCAATCCACTCGACCAGTATTGGCCTGAGCAATTCGACTATACGGCTTCGCTACCGAGCTCGCCAAAATGCTATAAGTTGCATCAATAGGCCAAGTGCAGGTATCCAAACAATAATGCCAATAGAATCTCTGAGCCTACAGCACACATTGACTGCCTAGCGTCTTATTGGCCACTGGTGTCGATTCACGGCTGGCTAGATGGTCGTGTAATGGAGGTTTGATGTTCGCGATTAGGCGAGACCGCTAACCCATTTTTTTTGGGATTTTCGACAGAAACAAGGTTAAAGATTTACTGCCTCAGCCCTCTTATATTTGCGACCTAATCAGTCTCCAGAATAAAATACGCTTTTGCTTGAACGTCAGGTCCCCAATCCTTCTCATCAAACGTCATGACTGGGCAGGAGAGAATGTGAGTTAACGACTATGAACATCAGACCGACGAAAACTGAAGATATTCCGGCTCTAAAAACGGTCCTGGATCGTACCGGGCTTTTCCCGAGCGACATGCTTCCTGACATGTTGAGCAGCTTCCTTTCTGATGCTGATAATGAAGATATTTGGCTAACATGCGAAGTGGACGGTAAGGCCATCGGTTTTTGCTTTGCTAAACCAGAGCCACTGACCGATGGAACTTGGAACATGCTGGCAATCGCCATCCACCCCGACATGCAAGGCAGCGGTGCAGGGAGTTCCATTACCAGTGAGCTCGAAGCACGACTGCATGAAACAGGTCAGCGCATTCTGATTGTAGATACATCAGGAACGCAAGATTATGCCTTAACTCGTGAGTTTTATCACAAGAACGGCTATTCAGAAGCGGCACGAATTCGTGACTTCTGGGCAGATGGTGATGACAAAGTCACATTCTTGAAAGCACTATAGATCGCATCGAATATGCCGGGGTTCGGACTGTTTCTCATGGATGCTTTGTCCGCATAATTCGCACTCAATATCCAAATAGGTCGTCCGCTTTGGGCCAAAAGTTGCCGTTATCGCTGATGAGCGGTAAAGACCGCGATGTGCCAATATCTGCCAATCTGCCGCGTTTAGGACCTAGTCATGTCGGTGAGCCAACTACGCAATCGCGATGTAGCAAACGGCAACGCACCGTAGACCATTGCCGGGACTATGATGAGCGTAACAACCAACGTGCGTATGGGGATCGCTGCGTCCCGGAGAAATGGATCCAGTGCGGTGAGCAGGACGGTGATCATGGGGTATAGGATGCACCATGTCAGAATCGCCAATTTGTGTTTGTTGGGTGCAGTCATTGCTCTTCCCTCCGGAATTTCTCCGCGACAACTTTCCAAGCGTTCCAGTTGTCTTCGAGGTGGCTGATTGAGGTCGTGCCCGGGATCACGATGATATTTGGCGAGCGGGCGAGCAGCCATGCAATAGCCTGCTTTGGTTTCAGCTTTGCGCCACGCTGCATTGGGTTTGCCCCTAGCGGCCCATACGGAATGAAGGCAATGTCGTTCTTGGCGGTAAAATCCACCAGGTCTTGTTCTCCAATCTCGGCCATGTTGAAGCGGTTCTGAACACTGGCTATGGGCGCAACTGCCAGCGCACGCTTGAGGTCGTTCTTGGTAATGTTGGATAGACCTATATGGCGTATACGGCCGTCAGACTGAGCCTCTGCAAGTGCCGCCACTGATCTCTCAATTGGAGTATTGGGGTCAACACGGTGAAGCTGGAACAGATCGATCTGATCGCGGCGAAGATTGATCAGTGCCTTGTCTATCTGGCGCAGAAGCGTATCCCGCGAGCCGTCTGTTACAATGTTTCCCGGTGCGGGTTTATCAACACCGCCCTTGGTGGCAATAACAGCATTTCGTCCTTCAAGCGCTTCGCCAACAATCTGGTCAGCTGTTTCCGGACCATAAGCCCATGCACTGTCGAAAAATGTGACGCCTAGATCATTGGCACGTCGGAGCAACGCTAGGCCCTGTTCCCAATCTGGATAGGGACCAAAATTGCTCGGTTGGCCGGTCAGGCGCATGGCCCCGTAACCTAGGCGGTTAACTTTGAGATCTCCACCAATTTTGAATGTCTGTAAGGTCATCGGTCATCTCCAAAAATGTGTTGCGTTCCATCCAAGATGGCGGATTTCTGATTATTCCTGTAGTGGACGTATCCGAGTATTTGATATACGTATTGCGTATGAGTAAGCCGCTGGACCGTCTCACATTACTTTATACCTTCGTCCGCATCTCGGAGCGCGGTTCGATCAGTGCTGCCGCACGCGATCTAGGACTGTCTCAGGCCTCGGCAAGTCGCCAGTTAAAGGAACTGGAAGAGCGTTTCGGAACGCAGCTGATCCGTCGCACGACACACTCGCTTGCCCTCACACAGTCAGGAAGGGAGCTGTTGCGCGATGCGCGGGAGATTCTTTCCAGTTGGGAGGCGCTGCAAGAGAAACACGCTGAGAGCAAACTGTCTGTCCAAGGGCCACTCAAAGTAATTGCTCCCGTCGCGCTCGGGCAGCTTTATCTGGCAGATATTGCACTTGACTATCAGATGCAAAATCCGAAAGTCTCCTTGACCTGGGAGCTGGACGATCAAGTCATCCGATTTGCAGAATTGGGATGCGATTGCTGGATTAGAATCGGCTCCATACCTGATGATACACTGATTGTAAGAGAGCTTGGCAGTGTTGAACGAATGATTGTTGCGAACCCCTGCCTGCTTGCGAGCCAGCGATATGAGACACCAGCCGATGTTGAGAAATTGCCATTTGTAGCACTCACACCATTCTACGGAACAAGGATTACCCTGAGCTCGTCGGATCAGAAGAATGTAGAGATCGAACCTGACACCGGGGTGTCAACGAACAACATCTTTGCTGTTTACAGAGCTGTGCTGAAAGGTGTGGGAGCTGCTGTGTTGCCGAGATGGTTCGTCCAAAGGGAACTTGATGATGGTTCAGTGGTGGACGTTCTGCCAAGATGGCGTGCAGCAGAGCTCGAGATCAATGCTGCATACTTGCCTGCAAGGCACCAGCCCAAAAGGATTGAGACGTTCCTCAGGGCGCTTAGCGAAGGAGTTCCAAAGATACCAGGTGTCCGGAGCAATACAGATTGAACTCAGGCATTGGCTGGATGTCCTTGAGAGATAATCCGGGATCTAAATCGGAATCTGAACGTTGCACCTTAATGTCCGTTTCGGGCCATTTGCAGACATATTTGACCGACGTGCTTAATGTTGGCTTTTGGGTGACTTTAGACATTTATGAAGTCGGAGCTCATGTCCGCTTTGTGCTAAAGGCGGATAAGTTCTGAAATTGGTAGGCATCAAAATTTTGAAAAAATGCTTTCTCAAAATCTGTTGAGGCCATTTGCTGATTTGGTGACTTGTTAGCGGATCAATACGGATCAAACTCGATAATCTGGCAGTTGTCCGGTTTGATACCTGTCAGCGCGTGAATGAAATTTCCGTGTGTCACAACTGCAGTATTGTGAGCGCTGGTATCGCTGAGAAATTCCCTAAACTCGGCTGCGCGCTCTCGTAGAACTTGATCAGGTTCAACTGAGAAGCCGCGATGGTCTGGCGTGTCGTTGTGCCACCACACGTCGTCCAAATGATCGAAATCAAAGTGGGGGTAGTCCGTTGCGAGTTGAGGTGGCGGGCGACCAACATCACAGCTGTTTAATAATTGTTCGCGGACTACCGCATTGATTTCGAATTTTCTCTTAGGTCCGAAAAGCAGCAAAGCGGTCTGCAATGTACGGGTTAGTGGCGAAACGATGACACGGTGGATCTCGAGTTCAGAAATCCGGTGTCGTGTTTCGGTTCCCTGGATATGTCCCAATTCAGAAAGTGGGGCGTCAAAAATCATTGGATCCGGCTGACTGGGATCATAAACGGCATTAAACTGTGATTGGGCGTGGCGAATGAGGTATATTGTCACGAAAGAGCCTCTGGATGTGGGAATATGTGAATACGCTGTGATCGTGACAAATGTCCATCCAGATTGTTGCAGTATCTGCTGTTAATGCCGGCCACATCGCAGTTCTTGACCTATTTTAGGGCCGCTCGTAGGACTCCCATGCAATTCTGTTGAGTTGTTACACTGAACGCAAATTAACCGCATGTATCTCGGCATTCATTTCTTGCCCTCGCGGCCGAACCACATTCGCCGCAGTGTCGCGTCATGTTTTACGAAATGATGATTAAGTGCCGCCCCTGCATGAATGACAAGCAAGGCGACCATCAACCTCGCGCCCAACCCATGAGGGATACGCGGCGGGTACAGATTGAAGTCTGGCAAAGGTCCTTGTGCAGCGCCAAACAGAATTGCTCCCGCGCCAGATAGCAAGAGCATACCAATGCCGCTTGCCACCATGCCCAAGATAATGATGTAGAAGAGAACATGAACCGCTTTGGCCGCCAATTCTTGCCAACGGGGTTCATCCCCGACCGGCGCAGGTTTTACATCATACCACCGCCACCAGATGATCCGAAAAATCGTCAGCAGCAGGATTGCAATACCCAACGGTACATGCATCCGCAGCATGTCCGCCTTCGCCATAGGGTCGATCGTCTGGCCCGCACGAAACCCTGAACCAAGTAGCATCAGGATGAGCATCGCAGACAACCAGTGAATGGATATTGCCACAGTACCGTATCTTGTTTTTGTGCTTTTCAACGACATGGTGTTTTCCTCTGCCAGGTGTCACGTCAAGCCACACAACAATTTGGAACCGCAATTTTCTCGAAGAGATGGGGCGCTGTGACTGCGCTAGACGGATAGTGCCCGAGCGCGTTCTGGAATTCCGGGTTTGAGAATGCTGCCTTGAAGTCTGCAACCGAACCCCAGATGGCGTAATTCAGATACATGCTGCTTCCGCCGACAGCCTTGTGCAATTGCGTGCTGATATAGCCCGGTTGCTTTTTCATCCAGAGTGCGTCGGCCCTCCAGGCCTCGACCATGGCGTCCTGATCATCAGGATCGACTGTGAACAGGTTGACCAGCACAACAGGACCAGCCTCGATGTCCAGTTGTTGTTGTATAGGGAATCCGGGATCGAGCGGCTTGATATTGACCATTTGTCTTTCCTTCAGCATTGGATTAATATGGTGTTATGTTGTCATATATAGGTCATCTAAATATTATGACAACATATTGTCAATAAATTTCTTAGGGATTCTTATGGCGAATGATCAATGGACAGAAGCTGGAGAAGCTTTAACGGCGCTTATTCTGGATGTGTTCAAGCTAAACGGACGACTACTGGTTGCTGGTGATCGGCTGGTCGCCAAACTTGGGCTAACCAGTGCTCGATGGCAGGTACTGGGAGCAATCGCCTATGCCGAACGACCGGAATCCGTAGCCTGGCATGCGAGGACAATGGGTGTTCATCGACAGGGTATTCAGCGCATTGTCAATGAATTGGAGAAGGAAGGCATTGTTGGGTTCCAACCCAATCCGCACCACAAGCGGGCCCACCTGGTTCTACTGACATCAAAAGGCCAAGAACTGTTTGAAGCTGCCCTCGCATTGCAAATACCTTGGGTAAATGATCTCGCGAGCGATCTCAATCTAAAGGACATTGCAGCGACGAGACGCGTGATGGAACAGCTGAAGTCCAGCCTTGAGCAACAGATCGAATCCAATTCTTGAGATGAACTTAAGGACCTTTCTCCAAATGCTTCATGTCCGCTTTCGGCCCAAAGCTGCCATTGGGGCCTTTGCCAATTATCGCGGTTCGATATCCAAAAAGCCGACATTCGATGGTGACAAATTCTTTATGTCATTAGATGACTTCGAAGCCGAAGGAGAAGCGCCAAGTTTGTGATGCGGACGCCCGCAGCAATAAGGAAGTGCCCCCAATGAAACTACCTACAGTCTCCAGTGTTAACGCCGACTGCAATAACAGCTGAATATGCTGGCTTAGTTCGCGTGTCCTTCGCTGCCGGCGGCCACACTTTTCTTCCGCCCCAGCACATATTCGCGCTGGATCACATAAAGCCCACTGCTAACAATTACGCTGGCACCTATCATCGTCCAATGATCTGGAAAATGGCCGAATACAATGTATCCGATTGCCGTGGCTGCCAGAAGAAGCGTATAATTGAAGGGCTGCAAGACCGATGCGGGGGCAACCTTCAATGCCGTAATGAGCAGGAAATGTGCCGATGCACCAACGACGCCGATAGCGGCCAACATCATCCATGCGTTGGTTGTTGGCCAGACCCAAAAAAAAGGCGCTGCAAACGACGTTACGACTAGTCCGACAACACCGACATAAACAAGTGACACCTCGCCGCTGTCATGTCGGCTGACAATCCGCGTCATAATATTGTAGAGCGCAAAGGCAAATGCAGCAGCAAGAGCGACCAAAGAGCCAGGTTGCAATACGGTTAACCCGGGTCGCAAGATCAACAATACGCCGACAAAGCAAGCGCCGACTGCAAGCCAGCGCCGGACGCCAACATACTCCCGTAAGATCACCGCTGAAAGTGCGGTGACCATTAGCGGGAATGTGGCCATCAATGCGTGAGTGTCAGCCAGGGGAAGCAGACCCACAGCCACAACAAATAATATCATGTCGAGCAACAACATCAGCGATCGCCCGATCTGAAGGAGTGGTCGAGCACTTTTCGTCGATTTTATTAGCGGCCCCTTTCGCCGGGCAAGGGCCAGCGCGAATGCGCTGAAGAAAATGAAGCGGACCCAAAGGATTTGCGGCGCGGAATATTCGACTGTCAGCACCTTGATAACCGCATCATGCGCTGCAAAAACCACCATCGCAACAATCGTCAACAGGATCCCACGAACAGGATTGTTATCGCTGGTATGAGATACTGGATCGGCCAAGCGGGAAGCCTTTTCGACGTGCGGCGCAATGGTGTTTGGCCGGCCTGAAAATCTAACCAGCTCTGTGACGTTTAGCGGACATTGGTCGTCAGAACCAGCAACCGTAGCGCAGGTAACTGTAAGTTCCCATAAGATTGTTCACTCGACACCATTCTGAAAAGAAGAACCTGCGACACCTGCCATTCGCAACGTAGTCAGATGACGTTGGTTACTGACGATAGGTAGCTATCTTGTAGGCTGCGAAGCTGAAGAAGAGCCCGGTTGACCCTTGAATCCACCGACGAGCGCCTTGATACGCCATAACGACGGGTGCAGTAGAAAATGTAACCGCATAGAGAACGTGAACAGCCAGCGACAGTATTGTCGCGATCAAGATGAGTGCCATACCAACCCACATAGGCGCCTCATTGCCAAGACCAATGGCAACAATCGCGATCCATGAATTGAACATTTGGGCGCGGTACAAACGGCAAACCCTTGCACGTCCCTCAGGCGCGTACTTGAGATTGAAGACCATATGCAGTTGCAGATGTTGTCATTGTATACCTAAATTGCATCGGGCCGCAGATGACTGCAGCCCGTTAGTATTGCGATGTATATTTTATGCTGCCACGACGCTGTTATCGGGCTGGTGTAATCCAACCACGACGAGGACCGTGAGGCCAAGCACCATGTAGTACCAGAACTCAATCCCCGTGAAGCCAAATACCAATGGCGCGATAACGAACACAATTCCGACGAGGCCATCCACAGCAAGGTGTAGGCTGTAGGGCAGAACTCGGAAGATACCCAGATGGTGGTCGGTGAGCACCGTCAAAAAGAGGGCAGCAATCCCTGTCGCGATCGACAACCAGAACGCCAGAATATTGCCTCCTCCAAGGCCAAACAGGAATGGCATTGTTATGAGACCAAGTGCGACTGGATAGTCGAGGTATGCGTGAATTGACTTGGTAATGAAACGTGGGAACATGATTTTCTCATCCTTTCGCAGTTTGCTGACTTGCAGCGATGGAAGAGAAATAGGTGTTGAATATCGTGCAAACTATGCGCGAACGTTCCTATTTTTATGCAGATCGTTCATGTATTTGAATGAAAGGCGATATTGGATTTTCTGAATCCGGCAGGAGTCAACCCAGTCTCCTTCTTAAAAACACGAGCAAAAGCTGAATCAGATGCATAGCCGGCACCTTCAGCGGCATCTGTCAGCGTGTTCTTTGGAACCATGAGCAGCTTCTTGGCGACTTCCATGCGCCACGCAGTGACATATTCCATTGGGGTCATCGCCATTTTCTTCTGAAACAAGACCGCAAAACTGGTTCTGGACATTCCCGCAACCCGGGCCAGGGCCTCCACCGTCCAGTGCTCATGGGGTGATTTGTGAAAGGTATCCAGCGCTCTCCGCAGGTTGATATCAGAGAATGCACCAAGTCCCCATTCGGGAGCCTCGTTACTCTCGATGAAACTGCGAATGGCTTGCGCCAGGATGGCTTCGGACATTTTGAGAGCAATCAGATCACCTCCAATTCGCTGACCGCCGGTCTCATCACCGATGACTCGCAACGTAGCCTCCATCCATTTCCCTGCCGTTTCTCCGTAGTTCTTGAGGTGAATGAAGGGCGGGAGACGCTCCATCAATACGTGTTTTGCGTGAGGCTCAAATGAGAAGTGACCACAAATAAGTTGGGTGTCCCGGTCATCCTCATCTCCACCGTAGACCAAAACTCCTGTTCCTGTGAAACCCGACCGTTCAATAACGGTATCGAGCGGCAGAACACTATTCCTTGTTTCCGGTGCGCAATAGAGTTTGTGCGAGGCGCCATGGGGAATGATGAGAAGATCGCCCTGCGCCAAAGCAACCGGCTTTTCGCAACCTTCCACTTCAATAAGGCAATTCCCGCGATGGGCGAAATGGAACCGAGCAACATTTTCAAATGATGGAACTTCGATTCCCCATGGAGAGGTCAGAGATGTACGGAAATATAGTGTTCCGCGCATGGAAAGGTTGGTGAGGATGTCACTGAGAAGATCAAGCATGCAGAAGAAATATATGATTATCTGGCTTTGTACAGAGTCTTGAACGATCTGCACAATAATCTGCATGATCTGGCATGTCTAGCAGCCTGCTCCGGTTGTATCCAAGAGTTGTGGAAATCAAAACCGGAGTAAACCATGAAAAAGCTATTAGCTGGAATTGCTATCTGTGGAATGTTGTTTGCAACACAGGCAGCTGCAAACGATCCCGCCGAATTGAGCGATGTGGAAATCGCGCATGTCGCCTACACCGCCGACAACCTCGACATTCGTTATGCTCATTTGGCGCTTGCGAAATCCAAGAATCCTGAAGTGCGCAAGTTTGCGAAAACGATGATCCGCGATCATGAAGCCGTCAATGAGCAAGCTCTGGCCCTGCTGGATAAACTGGGCGCGCAGGCAAAGGACAACTTCCTGAGCCAAAAGCTGAACCAGGATGGCGATGCGATCATTGAGAAGTTCAGTACGCTTAGCGGTGCCGAGTTTGACAAGGCCTATGCCGAAAACGAACTCGCTTACCACAAGGCTGTCAACGCTCTCGTTGGCGATGTCTTCATTCCGAATATCGAGAACGCCGAGGTTAAGGCATTATTTGAAGAAGGCCTGAAAATCTTCAAGGCTCATGAAGCTCATGCCGAGATGATGGTCGAGGCCCTGAACTGATGGCATCAAAAACCATTCGCAGAGATGTTCTGGTTGGGGCGGCAGCATGGGCTGGCGCTCTGGCCATTTCCGGCAGCAGAGTTTTGGCAACAGCGCAAAAAATCCACGACATCAAGATCAAGTCCTTCAAGTTCGAACCGCAGCACATCGTCGTCAAAGTCGGTGATACCATTCGATGGATCAACGAGGATCTGGCACCTCATACCGCTACTGCGACTGAAGCAAGTTGGGATACCGGGGAAATTGCCAAAGGCGATACGCGATCGATTGAATTTACAGACGGGATGGCAACCAGCTATTATTGTGCATTCCACCCTCACATGAAGGGCACAATAGAAGTGACCTGAACTGACCGGTGTCAATTCGGGCGTTTACTCGCATTCCAATTGCGTTCAATAACAGCTCCAGTTTGTTGTTCGCGGCAATGCAGCAGGAAAGTTCTGAAACTATGTGATCGTAAACGGCAGCTAAGGGCCGAAATCAACACTATGCTTATGGAAACTGCTGCAGAGCGGCTAATTTCTCTATCGAGCCCATAGGAGTCATCGAATGCTTGTCGAAATTTGAACAGCCTCGCTGTGTTGCGCTGGTCAATTTTGGTAAATAACTGGCGTCAAAGTTTGTTGGCTAAGGTACAATCGAACGTTCAATTCGTTGGACCTGCCCGTTTATTGAACAGGGGACGTTGCGTAGTCCGCTGAATAGAATCAGCAGGAAATTCTCACCATAACAGGGACAAAAGCCACATGAGGGGTTGATTTTCACATGATACGTGCATATACACGTATCATGATTGATAAACACGACATAGTCCTGCAGGGTCAACAACCAGATATAAGTTTGTGCGCCCATGCGAATCTCCGGCAAGCGACCAGGGTCGTTTCGCAGATTTACGATGCCGCCTTGAAGCCGTGCGGACTAAAGGCGACGCAATTCACTTTGCTGGCTGTGCTCGCTAAGCAGGGTGAGTTGCCGTTGACCAAATTAGCGGAAATTCTGGTTCTAGATCGCACCACACTGACCAGAAATTTGCAGCCTCTAGCCAGGAAAGGCTGGCTTACCATTGATCGAGAAGAAGACGAACGCGTCAGATTGATTTCGCTAACCGAAGAGGGCCATGACCTGGTTGAAGAAGCGACTCCTCTTTGGCAGCGCGCGCAAGAGAATATTGTTAATCGGATCGGCGCAGAAAAACTACCTAAGCTAGTCGCCGACCTCAACTCGTTAGTGCAAACGGTACAGGGGAGATCATAAATTTGATCATAAAGGTGTATATACACTTATATACTCAGAAATTACCCAACTTGCCTGTCCGGTTCGCCCAAAAGGAAGCTCAATCCGTTCAACACCAAACTCGAAAGGAAAACATCATGAACAACACAATATCGGAGACACCAGGATACCGGAAAATCTGGGAACTTACCTCACACTTTATGAAAGCTCTTGACGAAGCCGTGGATCACGACCCGCAAAAGCCAATTATCCAAAAACTCAAACATCTGGAATTCCGGCTTGATCGATTGGAGCAACGTCAACCGGATCAACAAACGCAGCTCAAAAACAGCCAAAAATTGGAGATTAGTGATGTCAATTGAACAAATATTCGCAACTCAGTTCTTCCTGAGCCTTTTTGTGGTGTCCCTGCTGTATTTATGGGTCGTCCGGCCCTGGTTGAGCAGGCAATCATTGCAAGCAGCCCTATTCTGGCTGATGGTTCCGCACGCTTTTCGACATCTCGGGCTTGTGTTTATCGTGCCCGGTGTTGTTGAGGCCTCAATGCCTCAGCAATTTGCTGGAGCAGCAGCCTATGGCGATTTAGCTGCAGGCATTCTGGCAATCGTCGCCATGATTGCGCTTAAGCGTAACTGGTTTCTGATGCTGCCGATTGCCTGGCTGGTTAACATTGTCGGTATTGTCGATCTTGCCAATGCACTTAGCCAGGCAGACGCCATCCCCCATATGGGTGCAGCATGGTACATTCCGACATTTGTCGTGCCGGTTTTGTTGGTTACCCACTTCATGATGGTAGCTTTACTGGTTCGCGGACTGTGGCCGCTTACACAGTCTGGTCAAACAGCAGTCAGTTCTTGAAGAAACAATACATGTCATGAGCGCCGTTGAACGCGGCGCTCATGGAGGTTTTTTGCCCTTATCTGCCACAACGGACACAAGTATGTCCGCTCCTCCGCCAACTAGGCTAATCCAACAAAGAGGCAGGCCTACAACCAATAACCATTTGCTGCTGCGACAGTCTGAAAGTTGACGGCGACCACGTGCGATGCCATCGTCAAGCTGTCGGCATTGTTGGCATAATCTACACGCAGCCTGGAACGCACTTCATCATCTGGTTGAGTTTTCTTCACCGCCATTCGCGACAGTTTTATAGCCAGCTCGTAGCCATCTTCAGGTGTTTCGGTTTTTAAACTCGGAAGCCAGCTCATTTCTCGTTCCTTTCAGCTTTGAGATACTAAATTCAGCATGTTGCAATCGATCAGCAGTCGCCACATGCCCACGAATATTTGACGAAAACTTTCTTCCACCCAAATGTACCATCGATAATTCTTCTACACAGATCCCAGGTTTCAAGTCCCCAGACTCCACGGAAGTGCTAATTCTCTATCGTCTTTGACGCTGCAATCGGAACGCCCTCCAGCACCAGTTCAGAATGATCATTTGCATTCAGGCTCACGGAAATTATGTGCTTTCCCTCAGGCACGCTCGCGAGATGATAAGCTGTGCCATAAAGACGGGTCAGCTTCACACCGTCCAAATACAGATGTGCGTGGCCTTCGTTTGGAACATGTGCCCCATTTACATTTTCCGGTGTGAATCCAAAGTTCTCGACATCTAGATAGATGTTCCAGCCCATATCGGCATCTCTGACAACCTCAATCTCCACGCTTGGGACGCGGGCTGGGTCGACTTCAATTTTCTCGTGTTTCGTAGAATGGTCATGAGTGAAATGCGTTGAATGATCTTCGGGCATTATTGGCGTCACCAATGGCGCGAGCAAGATACCGACGAAGACGCAGGCAACTGTCCAATACACTACATATGCGGATTTATCATTTAACGTTTGAAGCTTCATGCGGCCAATCTCCGGGCATCTCCAGTCGGCAAGATATTGGTGATCTTGAGACGTTGTCCGTATCCCAGGAGTAGAAGGATCAAAGCCGTGGCTATGATCGGCAAATGACCGATGAGTTCCATAAGTGCTGCTTGCTGTTGATCCTGAAACAGAAAGACGGCGTTTGATATTAACATGAAGCCGGCAATGGCGAGCATGTTGAGGCGCGTCACAACACCCAGAATTAGGATCGTACCAAACACCACCTCCATGACCCCAGCAGACAGTACAAAAAGCCGATCACTAAAGTTCTCAAATCCTAAAAGGGGCATGAAATTCCATTTATAATCGGCAATGAAAGACTGGCCCAGGATAGCGCCGTGAAGTTTCTCGGTGATTCCAAGCGTTACCAGAGAAATACCCGTGAAAATTCGCAGGGCATCCACGGAATAAGGTTTCAGTTTGTCGCGCCACTGTTCTGAGGGAAAATTGTTGAACAAAAGGAACAGCGAGATGCCGACAATGTTCACATATTCAAATGACCGAATAAATCCGAATTGAACCATCATTCCCAAGAACAGTACGATGATCAGAATTGCGGCATGATGAATAAAGTGGTTGCTGAGAAGAAGAAGGCCGATTCCTGCCTGCAGAAACACCAGAAAGATGCCCAGTGCACCATGGGCTTCGAGGTGCGGTGCGATCAGCGCGCCCTCATAGGCTGTCAACAGGAAAGACATGCCGGTCAAGATCCGCATCAACTCCATCACGTCGTGGCGAATTTTGGTATTGGCGACAGGAACCTTTGGCAGTCGCCCATCAAGAAAAATTGCGATCCCAATCATCGCAATTGCGATCGCAATCCAAATCAATACTGCTGGATCAGAGAATGCGTAGGGTTGGTAGTTCGTAACGGAAGGATTGTCGCTATCTACAAACCAACGGACATGAGCATGACTTGTTTTGCTCATTAAGAGCGCCGAAATCATTACGAACAAAGTGAATGGCCAAGTGCGACTATCCCTGCCAGTAGAGTTGGAAACTGCGATCCAACTTGGCTGCGGGCGCTCGAGGACATGACCTGTCCTTGAAGAAGTTCCAAGGAATTCAACCTCCAAGGCTCTTGCGCCGGTTGTCCTATTGGCCATTCTTTTACACTCCCTATTCAAGATTCTCGTCAGTATGCCACAGTAAACCGTTCTCTTCGGTGCCTGGCGGTCTCAGCTTCATCGATCATCGCCACGGCAAAGTCTTCCATTGCGATTGTGGAATTACCCTCAGTATCGACGACAAGTTCGTCTGTGCCGGTGCGATAGCGTCCCATCCGATCCCCAGGCATCAGCAAGGCCGGCGGGCACAGATAGGTCCAATCCGCACTATTCTCAGATTCACACAGTTCAAACTGCGCTTGGCAAGCTTTGGCAATGGGCACGATCTCTTCCGGCAAAAATCCCGGTGCGGTCAATACAGTATGACCGTTCAGGCCAGGCACTTTCAGGCTTGCAGCACCACCAACGACAAGAACGCGGACGCCGGTTTGAGCTGCTGCCTCCAATACCGATTGAGTCAAATCAATCAGGATCTTTTCCTGACCGTCAGGTGGACGCACTGCGCTAATGGCCAAATCAAATCCGATCATGAGCTTGGCAACTTGATCAGTGTCTAAAACATCTGCAACCTGCGGTGTTACTGAGGGAGGCAATGCGTCAATTTGTGCTTTGTTTCGCACAACAGCTGTTACGGAGTGATTTCTTGCCAAGGCTTCCAAGACGATACGCTTACCGACGTCTCCTCTTGCACCAAATACGATGATATTCATTTTCAGTCTCCTTTTAGTTTGAGTAAATCAAGCGGATGACGTCGCCAAACGCGGTTTACTGACGGCGATTTGACTGAGCCAGATTCCCGCGAGAACAGTGAAGAATCCGAGGATTTGTACAGTGTTGAGCTGTTGATCGAGCACCCACCATCCGAGCAGGAGGGCTGTCACAGGGCTTAAAAAGCCCAGTGTTGAAATTGCTGACGGTTCCATCCGGCTGATGCCACGGAACCACAGGACATAGGTGAGTGCCGCACCGATCAATCCGAGGTATGCGATGCCCAGGACATTTTCGGTGTTCAATGAAGGCAGTGGCGGTTCCAGCCAAATTGAAAGTGGCAACAGCAACAGACCGCCCGCTGACAATTGCCAAGCAGTAAATGTGAGCAAAGATACCGGCGGGTTCCATTTCCGGCTCAGCACTGTACCTGCAGCCATGGAAAGGGCTCCTCCTACCCCAGCAGCCACGCCTATAAAATCCAGGGATGCGTCAGGGGTGAGAACAAGAAGCGCAACACCAGCCATACCCGCGACGCCGGCGAAGACTGACAGTGATCGAACGGATGATCCCAAAAGGGCAGAAGCGAGAAAGATGACTATCAATGGCTGAACGGCGCCGATCGTTGCGGCTACGCCTCCGGGCAATCGATAGGCAGCAACAAATAGGAGCGACCAGAAGACTGAGAAATTCAGAGCGCCGAGAAGCATGACCTTACCCAACCAAGCGCGCTCAGGTAGTTGGCGGACGACCAAAAGGAGTAGCAGTCCGGCTGGCAGTGCTCTCAACATGGCAATGGTGATGGGATAGCCGTCCGGCAGATACTCGGTGGTCACGAGATAGGTGCTGCCCCAAACGGCAGGAGCCAATGCGGTCAAAATTGTATCTGTTGGTCGGGACATATTGCCCTCCTGAATTTATCTTGACTTCAAGATAACTATTTATATCTTGAAGTCAAGATAATAATTGTCTAATGATTTTTGGTATGGATCATGTCGACAAAATACTCGCTCAATGGCGAACCGAGCGACCCGATCTTGAAGTTGCCCCAATGGGGTTGATCGGACGTGTAAAACGTTTAATGGCCCACCTATCGCAGGAGATGGCCAAGACCTGGGCTGAACACGGACTGAACGCGGCCAGCTTCGATGTGCTGGCAACCCTGCGGCGTTCAGGACCGCCATTTGCCCTTTCACCAGGAGACTTGATGGCCTCGACCATGGTTACTTCCGGCACCATGACAAACCGGATCGACCAACTGGCAAAGGCGGGACTGGTCGAACGAAAGCAAAGTGATGAAGATCGACGGAGTTTTATGATCTGTCTTACCGAGAAGGGGTTCCGTGTAATTGATGCAGCGGTGGGAGCACATGTTGCGACCCAGGCAAAGCTGGTGTCGGGCTTGTCCGAGGAAGACCGAGAGAAACTCGACTCGCTGCTAAAGTCTTTCCTGGCGGAATTTGAGGGAGAATAATGTTCAATATTTGTACATAAGGCATGACTTTCGAGACGTAAAAACAACGAATATTTCAGTAGTCGGTCTGTTTCATAAGTCGGAACCAAGTTGCTGTCGTTTTTTGAACAAGTCTCAGAAATTGCTCACGGAACTTTAGGCTTGGTACTGAACTTCTCTGCTCCGTACCAATTACTGCGATCCTAATGTGGGTTTCGGCCCTAAGTGACCATAAGACTATCCCTCCCTGGGCACAGTAAATCGGGGAAAATCGGCTTTGACTTGGTCAGCAAGGAAATCGACTACGGCGCGAACTCGCGCTGAAGTCTGTCCGGTTTCTTTATGTACGATATGGACGGGAATCGGTGGCGGGCTGTAGTCGTCGAGTACCAGTTTTAGATCGCCTGAATTGATTTTTTGAGCTACCTGGTATGAGAGGGTTCGTACGATACCATGGCCTGCTACGGCCGCCGCTATCGCGACATCCCCATTGTTTGAATTCAACCGCGAATTTGGTCGAAAGACCTCTCGTTTCTGATCCTTCTCAAATGACCATTCTCCGCCGATGGTCATTGCTGTAAAATCAATCGTGTGGTGCAAAGCCAAGTCTTTTGGCACCTTTGGTGTTCCATATTGTTTCAAATAGTCGGGCGCGGCGCAAAGAACACGACGCACTTCTCCTACTTTTATTGCAGATAGCGAAGAGTCTGGTAGATCAGCAATTCGAATTGCGACATCTACTCCTTCGTCGATCAGGTGCACGACACGATCTACAAACATCGTCGACACGATGATGTCTGGATATTGTTTGAGGAGTTTGAGGATGGCTGGCGCAACAACCATTCGACCAAAGAGTATTGGACCTGTGATTGTCACATTACCTTTTGGAGCCGTGTGCAGACCGACTGCGTATTGGTCAGCAGCATCGATCTCTGCCAGTATACGACGGCAATCAGCAAGATATCGTGTCCCAGCCTCGGTAAGTCCGACTGAGCGGGTTGTTCGGTGGAACAAGCGTGCGCCCAGATGTTTTTCCAGCGTTGAAACGGCCCGCGTTACGGTTGGCGGCGTCATGTTCAATAATCTTGCTGCTGGCGCGAAGCCTGACTCCTCCGCAACCGCAACAAAAACCGCCATCATTCGCAATCTGTCCATTTATAATTTCAAAATTTGAAATAGTAAGTTTCCAATTATCCTCATTTACCACAAATATGGAAGGGGTTAATTATTGCTCGTGGCCCGATCATCTTTGCATTAATCGCAAGCGGGTCTTCAGAACAGCGACTCTGGGACGCCCAACGTGATCATTCTTGATCGCGAACGGTAGCGTATGTCTTCACGGCAATTCTCATTCATCCGCTGTCCAACAGACTGAGCCTAAGGCTCCACGATTAAAGACCATGGAGAGCAAAATGAATCCCGAACATACACACAAGCACGATTGTGCATGCGGCCATACCTCAGAAAGTGTCGATCTAGCCCGCCGCCGAGTATTATCCGGTGTAGCGGCGGCCGGCGCGGTATCCGTTGCATCGACTGGCATAATCGCCACGTCCACGGGTTCGGCGGATGCTGCAACTGAGGAAGCAAAAGCAACATATGCCGACCCGGAGAAACCAGGGCTACCGCAAGTCGACATGGAAATTGTCACTGGACGAACCGCGCTTGTGGTGACCGACCCGCAGATCGATTTCCTGTCTGAAGACGGTGTGACATGGGACGTGGTTGGCGAAAGCGTGACCGAACAAGGAACAGTAGACAACATTGAGAGGCTGTTCATCGCTGCAAAGGCGGCCGATATGCCCGTCTTCATCTCCCCGCATTATTACTATCCGCATGACCACAAATGGGAATTTGAGGGAACCCTCGAGAAAACAATGCATTCGATTGGAATGTTTAATCGAATCGGGCCGCTCAATCTGGACAACTTCGAAGGATCCGGTGCCGACTGGATGCCGCAATACAAGAAATATATTGAAGACGGTAAAACTGTCGTCTGTTCTCCTCACAAGGTTTACAGCCCTGCGCAAAATGATCTGAACCTTCAACTTCGAAAACGCGGAATTGACAAGGTCATTTTGGCTGGAATGTCTGCAAATCTGTGCACGCAAGCGCATCTCTACGAAATGCTTGAGCTTGGATACGAGGTCGCAGTGGTCAGGGACGCCACTGCTGGGGCAAAAGTCCCGGAAGGAGACGGTTACCTCGCCGCAATTATCAACTTCCGCATGGTTGCAAATGGCGTCTGGTGGACTGACGACGCTGTGAAACGGATTGCGAAATCCGTCTAGACAAAAACTGCTCAGTTCAATTCTTGAAAGGAAAATCAAAATGAAGAAGTCAAGTACATATGTTTCTGCAGCAATCCTGACGGCCGTTGTGGCTACAGCCTCACCCGCATTGGCCATTGACGAGTACAACGTCTCTAAGGGGAC
This sequence comes from Salaquimonas sp., assembly GCA_028289365.1. Taxonomy (GTDB): domain Bacteria; phylum Pseudomonadota; class Alphaproteobacteria; order Rhizobiales; family Rhizobiaceae; genus BOKV01. The sequence goes on from JANQQM010000118.1 coordinate 59,937, forward strand.
AACGGTCGATGGACATGGCGTAGCATTCAGAGGCAATGACCTGGTTGCAATGATTGGCGGCTTGGGTGTGGTTCCCGGTGCTGCAGAATTTACACACGTCCATGACGGGGTCGCGTACTATTTTGCATCCCAAAAAGCTGCCGACGAGTTTGCAGCAAATCCTGATAAGTACATTCCCCAATATGGTGGCTATTGCACTCTGGGTGTTGCAGTCGGCAAGAAGCTCGACGGCAGTCCGCGCTTTGCCGACATTGTGGATGGTAAGCTTTACGTATTCCTGAACGCTGCAGTTTTTAAAGCATATAACGCAGACAAAGAAGGAGTGTTGGCAAAGGCTGCTGAAAACTGGCCTGATATGGAAAGCGTTTCAGTAGCCGATGTCAACGGGATTGGAAGCTGATAGATCTTCTTAATCCTTCAAACAGCTTGTGATTACAGGAAGGCTGCGACATCTGTCGCAGCCTTCTGTTTTTGGAACAGTACCGACTTTTTTGATCAGTGGTCGCGATGTCGAATTCTGGTTCAATGGGGTTCTAGATACTGATTGAGCGTGAGGAGTCTATTGAATTCAGTTCAATATCTTTCTTGATACTTAGTCTTGGTTATGCGGTACTGGCGTTCTGAAATGGTAGGCATCCAACCTAGAAGATGCATCAACAATATTGGAGCGTAAAATGTCAGTTTACAGAATGACCAAGTTCACATCATCGGATTTTGACAAGGCGACAGAATTTCTTGATTCGCTGCGTGAAATGGTATCTGGCGCTGACGCAGAATGCATTGATGTTATTTCTCTTGGTGATGGGAAAGGTGTGGTAATTGCCAAATATGAAACGCAGGCAAAAATGGACGCAGCAACCCATCTCAATAGACAAGCCTTTGCCAAGTTGGTGGAAGCTGGCCTGGTCGATGGCAACAGCATTGCTGGTCAGACCGGAGAGGTTGCCTTCTCGTTTTAGTCTTACCTAAATATTCCAGTCTCCTTTGAGACTGAGATGTCTGTTATTGGCACAAAGCGGACATCGGACCGAGATTTCATGATGACTGTTTTTTGGGCCATAACGTACGTTTGTGCCTTCGGGGAATCAAACCAAGTCCGCCGTGCGGGTTTTCTTAGCCAAAGTTAATTTGTTTACCCCAAATTTTGGACCAAGATCAGGTGGCAACACAAATTCAGTTCTCATTGCCGACTTAACGACAGCACGAGCAAGGATGGTTTTCCGGATAGTGCGCGACCGTATTCGTTGAGCGTCATTGCACTCCAGATTAGTGCGGCAAAAACGACAATCGCAATGCCGAGCCGTCCAGGCGCGGCTTGCATTACCAAAAGGCCAATCAGCGGTATTGCCTGAATCATATGCGTTGCCAAAAAATGCGCGATACGCAGATCCCCGGCGACCAGTGACCAGCCCGTAAACATCATTCGTGCCTGGATGCCAGCCGGTACCGCGCCCACATAAGGAGACATTCGAGCGCCAATTGCAAAAGCCGTGTAAAGGGTGAGTAGTGTGCCACCGATCAATCCCAGTACGACGGCCCATTTCAATGCTGGAGCAAGGAATTCTTCAGAGTCAAAAATAGTCGCCACGCCGATAGCACCGGCAGTTCCGATAATAACGATTGCAGCAATCGCCATCACAGAACACATCAGGCGATTGAAAGGCGTGGACACGTTATAGTGCGAATGTTCAGCGCGCGCGGCCTGGGCGATAATATAGGTCATTTCAATTACACAGGCAGCAAGGAAAACAACCGCAATAGCGACCATAATTGTGCTTGAACGCATTGAGGAATTCAGGGCCGACATGACCAGCGCCAGCGTTGCCGCATGGACTGCCAATGATAGTTCAAACTTGAGAGGCTTAGACCAGACAGAGACTGCACCATCAATTGTGCGAGGATCGAAGAAAGCCAACACCGAATTCAGAGCGAAGCATACAAACATCGATACGGAGACAATCCAGTAGATAATCTCGGGCAATTGCAACTGGCCGCGAAACAGAACTGCTTCGGACAATATACTTCCCTCCAACGTTTGCCCGCCATTGTTGATACGGTTGTTGAAAGTGTTTGGTTTTCAGGTCGATGAAAGCATGGCTTGCATTGACCACTATTGGCGCATGGCGGACTTGCATAATCGAAGAATTACGTCGCACCGATCGTCCGTCTTTCTCCTCAACAATAGCAAGTCAGACTCATTCTGCAGCTCTGACCACGGCCAGATCAGTCACATTTGTGATCTGCTCACGGCCTTCCTGCCCGCTCCCAGCCTTTCGTCTCTTTTTGTAAACCAGCGCGAACATTGGTGGCGTGAAATAGAAGGAGACGATCGTTGATAGCAAGACACCGCCGGCAATAGACATCGCAAACGGCGGCCAAAATCCGCCGCCTCCCAGAATTAGCGGCAGAAATCCACCAAATGTGGTGATGGTTGTCGAGAAGATGTGCCTGCTAGAACGCATCACTACGTCGACAATTGCGCCTGTTTTTCCGGCAGCAGCATTTTCGTCCTGCTTTAATCCCGTCATGATGATGATCGCAGCATTTATTGAAACGCCAATGGATCCAATGACGCCGATAATTGCATTGATACCGAAGGGATATTGAAATATTGCCAGCGATAGTATCGAAAGCCCCGCGGAAAGAACGCACACCAGAAACGCCACCATCGCCAAGCGGAACGAATTGAAGGTCATTACGATGACGGCAATCGTGATTGTAACAATCATACCGACCGATGCCATAAGATTACCGAGAGTACTGGAACGCGCATCGCTGTCACCTCCCAGCTCAAGCCGGTAACCAGCCGGCAACTCGAAGCCTTTGGCATCAAGATTAGCTTTTACCGCAGATAAGGCTTCTTCTGGCAATACCTCTCTCAGTGTAAATCCCTGTACCGTATTCACACGTTCGCCATTTCTGCGCGAAATCGCGGACTCCCCGGGCAGAAGCCGGATGTCAGCAATCGCAGACAACGGAATTGCTCCGTAGTTGCCGCTCTGTGCGGTCAATACGGTTCCTGGCGAGATTATTGGCAAATCACTGATGGCGTTTAGGTTGCCACGCAGATCGTTTGCCAACCGTACTCTTACGGCGAGTTGTTCGGGGCCTTCCAGTAGTGACCCACCAGTTGCGCCTTCCAATCCTGCTTGCAATTGGCGTGCTACTCCTGCCAAGTCTAACCCAAGCGCTCTGGCTTTAGGTTCATCAACTTCCACGACCACTTTTGCTGCGCCGGCTGGCAGGGTGGTTCGAGCAACCGTGATGGACTTGACTTCTGAGACTTGGGCCATCAACTCATCGCCAATTTCACGAAGCATATCGAGTTCCGGACCCACTATTCGCAGTTCCACCGGGGCAGTCACCGGAGGTCCCTGTACCAAACCGCGTACAAGTACCTGTGCTTCTGGAACTTGGTCGGGTAGTGAACGCTCCAGGTGACGCAGAAGAGCCTCGGTCGTTTGTGCAGACGCGGTTGTAATCATCGCCTGCGCATAGCCCGGAGCATTATCCCGACCTGCCGTGATGTTGTAATAAAAGCCAGGGCCGGAAGTACCCACGGTCCAGAATACCTGCTCGATCCCGTCCTCTGCTCGCAATATCCGGTCAATCCGCTCAACGACCTTCTCCGTAGCAGCGATGGCCGTACCTGGCGCCATATCGACTTCGATGTAAAACTGATCCCGATCCACACCAGGGAAAAACTGAGCTGTCAGTGTCGGCATGGAAGCAAACCCAATCACCGATGGGACAATGGAGATCGCAATGGCTCTTACCGGATACCGCACAGCGAGCTGCAATGATTTGGCAAAAACCTTCGCGAGGATCCCTGCGCTCATACCAGTGTTCAAGGCACTGGAAGATTGCCGGTCCGGCATTAACCAACCTGCAATTGCGGGTGTTACCGTAAGCGCAATGGCAAATGACCAGAACAACATGATAACAACGGCGATTGCTATCGATCCCACGAAATCGCCAGCCGGACCCGGAAGCAGGATCATAGGTGTAAACGAAAGGGCTGTGGTGACCGTGGAAGCAAAGAGTGGCGCCCACAGTCGCCGTACCGCATCTCGTACAGCTTCCAGGCGCTCAATGCCGGTACGAACACGTTGACCGACTTCGTCAGTCATGACCACGCCGGCATCCACTAGCAGACCGAGAGCTACGATTAGGCCGGTCACCGACATCTGGTGAATTGCGAGTCCTAGAAAATTCATCGTGGCAAGCGTGGCGAGACTCACGATTGGCAACATTATGGAAACGATTAACGCTGCGCGGATGCCAAGCGTAATCATGAGCACGCCAATCACCAGCGTGATCCCGATCGCCATATTTGTTCCGACTTCCTTCAATCGTGCCGCTGTATATTTTGACTGATCAAACACCAATTCCAGCGACAGGCCTCCTGGAACTATAGCTGAAAACTCCTGGATGATATTTCGAACGAGGTCCGCCCAAACATCAATCTGCAGTCCGTCTTCCAGCGTCGCTGCGATCAACACGGCGGGTCTGCCGTTGTGAAATGCCATTTCTTCTAGGGGTTCTGTGATGCTTCTTTCCAGTGTGGCGATATCGGCAAGACGCGTTACCGTATCGTTACTACCCTCACGGACGACTACATTGCGAAGCCGTTCAAGCGCCAGTATTTCGCCGCTGACTTCCAGGACCAGATCATTGCTTTCATCACGCAACCGACCTGCTTGGACTTTTGCATCAGCGGCTAGTATTGCTGCAGAAATCATATCTGCGGTCAGGCCCAGTGCCGCAATCCGCTCAAAATCGACCGTTACGAGTATTTCTTCTTCCTGTGAGCCGAACGTATCTACCGCTTTTGTACCCGGGATGTTTCGCAACTTGTCGGCTAGTTCATCGGAATAGCGAGTCAGAACTGATTGAGAAACGCTATCACGCTGTGCGGCGATAGCCGCAATTGCCGCATAAGCCGAAATCCCATCTCCATCAAATTCCGGCGATTGGGCATCAGGTGGAAAATTCTTCTGTGCGTCTTCAAGAGCGTCTCTGACCTCGGACCAGACCTGTTCAATCCGGTCATCAGCAAGCGTTTCAATAAGCTCAATTTGGACAATTGATATCCCGGTTGAAGACACTGAACTGATCGTATCTATTTCCGAAATTTGCCTAAGTTCGTCCTCAATTTCGGTCGTTACCAGTGTTTCTACGCGCCCTGGTTCAGCTCCGGGATATGCGGTGGTAACTGTCGCAAACAGATTGGTTATCGTCGGATCTTCTTGGCGGCCAATGGCCACTAATGAAGCCAGACCGGTTGCAATCAGAACCATCAGAATCAAAAAAACCAATCTTGGCTCTCGATAAGTCAGGGTCTCCATGAAAGTTCCCCCTATTTCGCAATACGAATGCGCTGTCCCGGCGCGATCCGGTGCAGACCGCTAAGGATCAGGCGAGCATTGGCTTCAAATGTGCCCTTGACGAAGGCTCGTTCTTCATCCGCATGAAGTATCTCGATTGCCTCTACTGAAACGATTGGATCCTCAAACCCTTCAGCGGTCTTAATTGTCCAAAGTCCGCGTACACCATCTTCTATTGCTGAGAGCGGAATCCACGCCCCGGACTGGGTAATGCGTTGTTCAATACGCAGCTGACCGGTTTGGCCAAATGCCAGATCCACCGGCTCCAGCAACTTCAATCGCACTATTCGTGTCCGTGTCACCGGATCAATTTTTGGCAGTATTGAGATTACTTCGGCGCGAACGGGTAATTCATTGAGGATTGTAGCAACCGTCTTTCCGACGCTGAGCGTTCCGGCGAGGTCAGGATCAATACCGACCCGGAATATCGGCACGTCATCTTCGACCAATGTGAGAACAGACTGGCCACTGCCAATAGTAGTGCCCGGGTCGATCATCCTTTGATCCACGCGACCAGCAAAGGGGGCTCTCACAGTCGCCTTTTCAAGACGTATTTCAGCCGCAAGAATGGCTGCGGCTACTTCGGCGATCCGGGCTTCAGTTTCCACCACAGACAATCTGCTTTGATCGGCTGCCTGGTTGCTTGCAAATCCCTTTTCACGAAGTTGCGCCTGACGACGATCGGTTAGGATTGCGATCTCACGTTGCGCTTCCAGCGCCTTCTTGGATGCTTTGAGACGTTGCAGGTCAGCTTTGAGCAAGCGATTGTCAAGCGTTGCGAGGACCTGCTCCTTCTCGACGCGTTCGCCCTCATGAAAGAACACTGCATTCACTGTTCCGGCGGTTTCAAACGCGATGCTGACACTTTGCGGCGCTTCGATTTGCCCGGTGAAAGTCCTTGAAACCGTGTAGTGGTTTTTCAGGGCAATTCGATCAGTCAGGACAAAGGGTGCTAGTGTAGGTTGGGGAACGGCAACCGCATTTGCCCGGTCAGCTATCAAATTGGTACCCCACCAGGCAGCGCCTCCGGCAAGTACGCAAAACATAAGGGTCACAACAATTGATGCGGCCTTTTTAGCATGCTTGTTTGAAAGTGATGGCGTGGACTTATGGTGCATCGTGGATTTACCTTGTTGCAACGCTCGCTGGAGAGGTTTATGTAAGTGATGTTAACATATGTGAGCGCCGCTAACATTGTCAAGGGATGTAAGTAATGCTTACTTCACGTTTTAGAGAGACCAGGAATGAGCGAAGAGCAATCCGGAGCTGAATTCGAGGTTTCCGCCAAAGCCGGATACCACCATGGCGATTTGCGATCGCAGCTACTGAACGCGGTGCGGCAGCTCGTCGAGGAAAAGGGTTCTGAAAACTTTTCGATAGCCGAAGCAGCAAGGAAAGCCGGTGTCAGCAGTGCGGCGCCTTATCGTCATTTCAATGACAAGCCCGAGATACTCAAAGCGGTGGTTATGCAGGCCATGGAAGCCAAGGCAATCGAAATGCGCCGTGTGATGGAGCCTTTTCCAGAGGGCTCCCTTGACCGGATAAATGCACTTGGCAAGTGTTACATTGATTTTGCCCGCAACCATCCTGGAATGTTTCGATTGGTCTTTGGCATCACTGAAAGTCACGAGAATGACAATGAACTTCGTGAACTCGGCGCAAAGGTATTTGGCATAGTTGTAGAGGCAGTGGCGAAGAACCTGGGAATTTCAACCGATGATCCGGAAGCTTTGAAACGAGCCTATTTATTATGGACCATGGTGCATGGTCATTCGTGGCTCTTGATTGATGGCAAGGCAAAGCAGCAGGGCATAGACTTCCCGGAAGACCTACTCCTTGCAGAAATTTCCGAGCGAATTCTTGGTTGAAAGAACTTTGTCCGTTATTGGCACTTAGCAGACATGCCCGTGTGACATTGGAATGTCCGCTTATCACCCAAATGCGGACATCTTGCTTCTAATTATTTTCCGTTAGTGCAATATCAGTCACGTCACATTTCAAATCCATATTGGCCCTATTGTTACAGTATTGTGCCAATGGTGGCAGCGCTGCTCCGCTACCAGATTTTTCTTTTGTTTTGAGGTTGTTGGGTGTGGTGTGGTTGCGTTCCGCCATCTCCCCATCAAGGGGGAGACGGGCATCGCACCCGCTGCCCAATCCGGCGCCAACGATATCAATAAATTTGCCGAACTGGCGACGCGGAAAATTCCTGTTAAGGAATTTTTGATGGAGCTTGAAGAACTTCGAAAAAACCAAAGAACCTTCCAGAACAGAATAGATGTACCATTTTGGAAATTGTCAGTAACAGTATCCGCACTCGCTGGCGCTGGTATCGTTCTTATGTACGTATTTATTCGGATACTTCTGTTTGGTTACTGAACGTGGTGACAAATATTCTACAACACCCCGGAGGGTGAAAAAGAGCCCACAGTAGGCAGTATATCGAAGACAACACCCTGCCTGGTGGCCAGGTACCTAGCGTAGCCCCCACAATGGATTTGCGGGCACTGATGAAGTACTTTGCTCCTTCTCTAGTGTGGGCCTTGAAAGGTATAGCCATGGATATGAAGCAGGTGCTTGAAGACTTTGATGAAGCATATAATCAGGCATTTAATCGAGGTGACGCTGCGGGGTGTGCTGCTTTTTTTACGGAAGACGTAATGTTGCTGGCACCGGGAGAACCCATGCTGCGTGGCAGAGAGGCATTCATAGAAGCCTATCAATCGCGAATGAAGCAAAATACAGGCGGAAGTCACACCAATGAGTTGATCGAGTTCGGCGTGGACGGCGATACTGCCTATCAGGTGGGATTGTTTGCGATTTCTGATTCTAATCCGCCAGAGAAAGGTAAGTTTGTGAATGTCTTGAAACGCCAAACGGATGGCACTTGGAAGGTCTGCATTTCTATCTTCAACAGCGACCTGTCGTGACGAATCGGAAGGGCCGTACAAAGCCAAACATCACCTGTTGCAGGAGATATCAAATTCTGCTGCACGCCGGCTATCTTTCGTAACGAAGCTTACCTGGCCGAACGCACCTTTGAACACGCCAGTGCCCCCGGTTACAGCGAGCTCGGTCTCGAACCCTGGTACACTGTCTGCTTCGTTTGGCGCGGGATAGGTGCCGCTATAATTTAGCTGATTATCCCCAAGTGTCAGGTAAGCATTTACGATCAATCGCCTTTCCTTGGAATTCGCTCCAGGCGCGATCATTGTTGTCACGATTTGGAAGCCAAGATGCGTTTGGTCTGCGGCAAATACCTTCACCTGACCGATGCCAACATCCCCAACAGCATTACCTTCGCTTTTGATCGAAAGCTCTTCCAGATAAATGGTGAATGGCTCGCATTTGATTTCAGCCCTTGAGGTTGCAGGTAAGATTGCAAGGAAAGCTAACAACAACAAAATTCTTGGCATGACGAACTGTCCGGTCAGTGTTTCGGATCGAGACTATTCGGAAGGTTATGATCCAATGATGGTACTTTGAAGCGCATTGTTAAGGTGATGCATTGAAGATTGTCAGATGTTGATTTGAATGCTGAAATAGATTCATTGTCCACTTATGACACTTACCAGACTTGTCACAAATTGAGTAGCGCAATGTTTTTGAGACTATTCAAGAAAATCAAGGTGCCTATTGAGAGAGCACTGGTCTTGCCAGACCGCGATGAGCCAGAACGCGATATTCCTGCCAAGTGGGTCGATCATGATTGCTACATAATTGAATACACGGATGAGCAAGGTTTACAAAGCACCAGACGTGTGGCCGTTAAAAATTTCAAAGATGGTTACATGTACGCGTATTGCTTTGAACGTGACGCCCACCGAGCGTTCAGTCTTGATCGGATATCAGGCATGTTTGATTTTGAGAACGGCAAACCTGCTGATCCGAAACCTTATGCAGTCGGTCGTGGTACGGTGGCATGGGCGGAAACGCCAGACATTGCCCAACGGGAGCCACTAATCCCACAAGTAACTTTTCTGCGCACTATCGCGCTATGCGACGGTCATGCAGCAAAAAGAGAGAACGACATTGTTACGAATTATATTTATAGCCTGATGGTTGGAAACGGATTGGCCGATACACCTGAACACCTAGCTCGTACAGACAGTTGGATTCGCCGATTTTATCCTGACCGAATTGTAGCTGATGAAGTTATTCCCGCATTAGTTAAACTATCTAAGAATGAAATATCCGAACTAATTTCGGTCGGAGAGCAGTTGATACGTGCAGATGGTGTCATTGCCCAGGAAGAAGTAAATGTGTTGAAACAATTGGGTGATGAAATTCTCGCCGCCTATCGAGCGAACAAGAAGCCTTAGCTTAAGGCCTCAATTAGTTCCGCTCCTGATCTGCTGCTGCTGTTCACGGCTCTGCCGACACGATGACTGACCAGCTCAGTGCCTCGAAAAGCCAAATTGTTGGCTTTTCGCAAAGACGGGCCCCATCCCCGGCTATCAGAGGAAGCTCTGGTGGCCGTTTTTTGTTTTTTGGAAAGGCGCGAAGCGCCTGAACCCTCCCCCTTGTGGGGGCTCGAAGAACGGGGCGAGACACGTGGCTCGCGCCAAAGCCAGCGAGGCCGAAGGCCGCAAGCGCGGGCGGGGTGGGGGTCAAAGAGATTGAGCAGCCAGCACAATGCCAGAGGATGATCCGCACCCCCACCCCCAACCCCTCCCCACAGGTGGGAGGGGAGCTGGTCCGCATATGCCGTCCCCGCTTTCGGATTCAGGATCGAAGCGTGAAGATACGGTCGATGACGCGGCGCATTTCCGGCAGATGCCTGTCGTCATCATGCACCACGAGCCAGGCATCGTGCGACAATTCCGGAATATCCCCTGAGCGTCGTTCAAGGCGGGGCTCATTGTCGCCGATGAAGGTTGGCAGGACAATCTGACCGACCCCTTCCAGGGCGAGATCCAGGGCAAGTCTTGGATGGTTCAATTCGTAACAAAAGTCCATTCCTGCGCGCTCCCTGACCCATCGTGATGAGGGTGTATCGATATCGTGGACGATCCAGCGTGACGGGGCGTCAGCGACCGAATAAATTGCGAAGTCATTTCTGGCCAGCTTGCGTCCAGCAAGTCCTTGTTCCGTTGGTCGATTGTTGCGAATGGCAATCGATGCTTCACGCCGCGACAGGCTTAGAACTGCTTCCGAAGATACAAGACGCAATCTGACATCCGGGGGATCGCCGGTGATATCGCGCCAATGCCGCACCAGCGCAAGCGTTGTCCATGTTCCTGCCGAAACCTTGACGAGCGGGTGCTTGTCTTCATCAATCCTATCCGTTGCCCGTGTGATCTTGCCGGCCACTTCCTCCAGCTGACGCAACAATTCGGCGCCGGCATCCGTCAGGTCATAGCCATGGGTGCGGCGTATGAACAATTCCCTGCCCATGGCGCGTTCAAGCGCCCGCATTTTCCGTCCGAGGGTTGGCGCACTTGCACTGACGTTTTTCGCTGCAGCGGCCAGGCCGCCAGCCCGAGCGACCGCCAGAAAATCGGCCAAATCATCCCAACGGACAGGTCCTGAATTACTTGTAAGTTCGTTCATGGATGAAATGATAAGTTTAATTCGTGTTGTTTGGCAACTATCCCAAGATGGTTAGCCTTACGGCAGATGACCTATTCCAGTGTTCTATCGTTTCTGTTTCTCCTGTTCGTCGGAACAATCTGCAACTCGATGGCGATCTCGTTCATGGGGTTCTACATTGTTGAAGGTTTGGGGCAGCAACCCTGGAGAATCAGCGTCTATACGGGTTGCTTCGCCATGGTCGTAATTCTGACAAATCGTGTCCTTGCAAAGAGGATGGATTCAGGGGCAAATCCTTTCCCGATGATCGGGCTTGCCGCGGTCGGCTACTTACTCGCAGCAATCGCGCTATCGTTTTCTTCCGGTTTTCCTACCGTCGTGACTTTTGGCGTCATTGGCTTCGGGCTTGGCTCCAGTGCCATGTCAACCATGTTTTCGCTTGGAACCGTCATTGCCGATCGCGCCGGTATCAAGCGCAGCACCTTCAACGCCTATATGCGCGGCACGACATCAATGTCGTGGATGATCGGACCGGCCTTGAGCTTCACCCTTGCGGATATCTTCGGCCCGGATGCAGTGTTCCAGTTTGGGATCGCGATCGCTCTAGTCTGGATTGGGTTATGGTGGTGGGCAGCACCGCGCGATGCCGCATCTGCCCCAAGCTCGGACCCGCAGGCCGAGGTCAAAGAGTCCGGGCGCAATCCAGAACTCTGGGTCGCGATCCTGTTCGTGTTCTGCCTGGCGCTGGCACATTCTCTGACCTTCACGGCGCTTCCCATTTTTTTCGTTCAAGAAGTCGGGCTGCCCGGCTATGCGCCCGGCTTTGCTTTTAGCCTGAAGACACTTGTCGAGCTATTCGCGATATTTTCAACGCCATTCCTTATTGCGCGCTTTGGAATACGTGCCTCCTTACTTGGCACGGCACAGCTTGCCGTCATTGCGACCCTGGTGCTCGCAACAGTCGGGTCAATCCCGCATATGTTGTTTGGCGCTGCACTCGAAGGGCTATATTTCGGACTGTTTTCGACCTTGGCGATCAGTTATGTTCAGTCGCTCTCAGGAGGCCGTCCTGCCAAGGCGACAGCCCTGTATTGGAATACCATGATGGTGACCTTAGTCGTCGCCGGGCCTGTAGCGGGCCTGATTGCGCAGGTTGCGGATTTCCAGACGGTAATCTTCACGGGATCCGCATTCGCCGTTGCATCGGCTGTCGTTCTTGCCTGGCGCTCGTATCAAAAGCGACCGGAAGCCGTCTGAGCCGGAAAGATTGTCAGAAAGGGAAAAATGAATGATCCAGTCTCCGGGCAAAATTATCAAGATTGCACTTATGCTTGTTGGCATGGGCGTGGCGACATCGGTGAGCGCTGACAATTTCCCCGACATCCGCGGCAAATGGGTCGGAAGTTACAAGGTGGCGTTTCCAGCCGGGCACCCGACACTGGCCGATTCCGCAGTCGATACGGTGATGGAGCTTGATGTCTACAAGCAAGAAGGCAATCTGATCTGGATCACGAACAAGTGGCGAAGGGCAGATTCAGAAACCTGGATTACCGAATATGGGACGGGATCCTTCGATCTGGATGATCGGGATGAATTGGTGATATCCGAGGAGGGTCCTTCAGAGATAGAGGGTGTAAATACAGGTACATTCATCGGTGAGTTTGACGATGGAAACCTCTATCTAAACTATCTTGGCCCGGAGGACGGTGTATCATTTTCCGTGGCGCTAAAGCGTAGCGGCAATTGAGCCACGAGCCAGCTCCATCACGATCCACGGGCAAGACAATTGGATTGGATTAGTGTTCCAGCATCGCCCAGAGTTTGCGCTTGATTGCCAGAAACTCCTCGGTCAGCCGCATTTCATCGGTTCGCGGTCGCGGCAGGGAAACCTTTTCCACATGATGTACGCGGCCGGGCCGGGCTGACATGACGATAATACTGTCCGACAGAAATATAGCTTCCTCCAGATCATGGGTGACGAAGATTACGGTTTTCTTGGTCTCCCGCCAGGTGTCCAGCAAATCGGCCTGCAGACGTTCCTTGGTCTGCGCGTCCAGTGCTCCAAAGGGTTCGTCCATCAGCAGGATATCGGGATTATTTGCATAGACGCGCCCAATATCGACACGCTTGCGCATACCGCCCGACAATTCGCGGGGCCATCGGTCCTCGAAGCCCTTGAGACCGACGGCCTCGACCCACTTGGCCTCGATTTCGGCCTGTTCGGCCTTGCTCGCCCCGCGCAGCCGCGGCCCGTAGGAAATGTTTCGCGATACCGTCATCCATGGAAAGACTGCATCTTGTTGAAACACCATGCCCCGGCGGCGGTCCGTGCCCTGGATTATTTCTCCATCGAGCCGCATTTCGCCGTCTGTCGGATCAAACAGGCCTGCCATCATCTTGAGCAGGGTGGACTTGCCGCAACCGGAAGTCCCGATAATGCAGTTGAAACTGCCGGATTCGAAGGTGAGATTGATATCTTCCAGAACGGTAAGGGCGCTTTCCGTGCCCTTACCAAAGGTGTGTGTCAGATTGTCTACGATGATTTCGGGCATTACTCTCGTGCCTCCGACCATTGCATCAGTCGCGCCTGAATCATGCGGAAGATGCGGTCCATGATAAACGCACAGGTTCCAATGATGATAATGATCATCATGACCTGATCCGTGAGGAAATACCGCCGTCCTTCCTGGAGCAGGAAGCCAAGACCGTTCTGGGCCGCCAACAGTTCGGATGCGACCAGTGTTGTCCAAGCTGCCGCGAGTGCAATGCGATATCCGGTGATGATAAACGGTGTAGCAGCCGGAACTGCGACCGTTCGGAACACCTGAAAACGGTTCGCACCCATTGTGGAGGCGGCATCGACATATACCTGCGGAACATTCTTCATGCCGGCGATGACATTGACGACGCAAACCATGAAGCAGGCGATCGTGATGATCAGCACGCGGCTGAATTCCTCGATACCGAACCAGATGATGATGATCGGTATGTAGGCCAATGGTGGAATCGGTCGAACTGCCTCGATCAAGGGATCAAACAGATATTCGATCACCTTGTACCAACCGACCAGACAACCCAGAATAAGTGCCAAGGTCGTGCCGATGATAAATCCCATCGAGATACGGAACAGGCTTGCTCCCAATGCCGTCAGCAGGCTGCCGCTCTCGAGGTTCACCCAGAATGATTTCACAATATCCGAAATGGGCGGCAACAGAGCCGGATTGTTATCCGGCTGGTTGGTGACCCAGATGTAAATTGCGAAAACCGTTGCCACGGACAGGACGCCGAGTGCTACGCGCCCTGTCAGAAGTTTGCCTAATTTGTCCATAGTGATCAGATCAGGTTGATGATTTGATCGGACACAAGCGCATCAATATCCGGCATGCCGCCGATCCGGTCATTTGCGACCAGGAATCTCGACTGCACATCAAGCGCATTGTTGAGAATGCCCCTGGCATAGACGTCCTTGATTTCTTCGGTATTGAAATAGAAATAACCATTCAGCAATGGCTCGACATCAGCCGGAGTTACACCTGCACGGCCAAGACCTTCCTGCCAGGCAACCATGCGATCCACGACCGCGGCATTGTCGTCGCGCAACATGCCGACCGCCTGATCATGGAATGCCGCGACGGCCAGTTTCAGCGCTTCCTGCTTTTCATCGATCACCGGCTGGGTCGACATGAACACGTCCATGATGCTGGGACGTTTGTCGATCGGCAGTTTTGATCCGTCGACCAGCATGGTCGCGCCTGGCAGGGCATCGAATATCAGCTTGCGTGAAGTCGCCAGCGGCACGGTGGCGTCAACCGCGCCGGCAATCATGGCTGCCTGTCCGTCGATCGGTTCCATGTTGATGCGTTTGAAATCCATGTCTTCCAGACCGTTGGCCTTAAGGGCAACATCGAGGAAAAAGTCGAAATTCGAGCCTGAAGTGACCGCAACGCGCTTGCCTTCGAGATCGGACAATTTCTCCAATCCAGGCTGACCGACAATGGTGAACAGGCCGCTTGCATCACCGCAGATCGAGATTTCGCGGAAGTCGGCCACCTTGCGATACATGGCGGCAAGCGGGGGAACAGATCCGACGGTAATTGCTTCAACGGAGCCGCCTACCATGGCCTCAATTGCCGGCGGGCCGGATGGGAAGACGCTGAACTCCATATCAAGGCCGGGCGCAAATCCCTGATCCTGGACCAGCCAATAGAGACCGAAAGAGTAAGCGGGAATGATGCCAATCTTCAGTTTCTCATTGGCTGCATGAGCCTTTCCCATGAAGAAATTGGGTGTGGCCAGCGCTGCGCCTGCAGCAGCGGTGGAACCGAGAAAATTCCGGCGTGTAATTTTCGTGACAGATTTTGACATGATAGCTCCTCCAATCAGTTATCATTCCTGAAAAATTCTACTTCCTTGACACAAATCCAGCTCATTCCTACAGCGCTTCGGCCTTGACCAGTGAATGCACGTCGTCGACCCGTGCGGCATCAAGATGAGTTTCGGTAATGCCGAATTCCTGACCCATGATGTCCTCAATACCGCCAACCAATGCCAGAGCATCGAGCCCGTAAAAACGCATCAGATAGGGGCGGGACCCGCCATGCGCATAGGTATCTTTCAGCCCGAGCCTGACGAGACGCTTGCCGATGCCGGCTTCCGCCATGGTTTCGGCGACCAGCGAACCAATACCCCCATCGACAACATGGTTTTCAAGAGTCACCACGCCATGCTTTACGCTGGCGATGTGGTCGAGCAATGCATCTGAATCAAACGGCTTGATCGTGTGCAGATGCAGGTGGCGTATGGAAAGACCCGCTTTTGCGAAGGCTGCCCGTGCGCGCATGGCCTCTTCGGTGCAGATACCGGAAGTAACCACGAGCACGTCGGTACCATCGCTGAGTTCCCGCATCTCGCCAACCTTGATCGGTGTATCAAACAGACGCGGTACGGAGCCGCGCAAAACCCGGCACCAGACTGGGCCGTCAATACTGTCTGCTGCTTCGCAGATCGACTCCACCTCCGTGGCGTCACCGGTCTCCAGGATGGTCATGTTCGGTATCGACCGCATGACAGAGATGTCCTCGATCGACTGGTGAGTCATGCCGCCCGGAGTGGTGACGCCCGGGAGGAAACCCATCAGGCGGACCTTGCGTCGCGGATAGGCCACGGAGGCCATGAGCTGGTCGTAAGGCCGCCGATACATGAAGACGCCAAATGTATGAATAAACGGCCGGTATCCCGCCAGGCCCAATCCGCCCGCGAAACTCATCATGTTTTGCTCGGCCATGCCAAGCGAAAGAAACTGATCGGGATGCCGATCCCGAAATCCGTCGACCTCGCAAGAGGATGTCAGATCTGCAGAAAGACACAGGACTTCAGGATGCGCGACGGCATATTTTTCGAAGGCTGTGGCATATGGGCGGCTGACCATTTCAACCATGGATAATTTCCTCAATGCACATATTCTATCGGGTCAATGCCAAGATCGGCGGCGATTGAAACATTCATCCGGGCACGCTCGTCTTCGGATTTGAAGCGCACGTAATGCAATCTCGGAAACCGCTCCTGGAGAATGTTCATGGTGTGGTACGGGCTGGTATTTGCCAAAATAATCAATGGCTTGCCATCATGCTTTTCCTGCGCCGCATCGCGCATGGCAGAGATGTCATGTCCGTCGATCTCCACGCAATGGGCGCCAAATATGCGGAATTTTTCGGCTATATCGCCGACCTTCATGACTGAATCCATTGCGCCATCGCATTGCTGCCGGTTGACGTCCATTATGGCCTTCAGATTGTCGATACCGTGGTGGGCACAGGCTTGCACCGCCTCCCAGGTTTGTCCTTCCTGTACCTCACCGTCAGACATGAACACCCAGGTATTGCCGCTTTCACCCCGCCGCTTGCGGCCCCAGGCAAGACCTGAACCTGTCGAGAGCCCAATTCCGAGCGTGCCATTGTGAACCTCCATTCCCGGGGAATGTTCGGCGCCGATCATTTCCACCGAAGAGCCGTCCTTGTTGAACATCTCAAGCCCCTCCGGCGCCATCCGGCCGACCTCGATCAACGTCGCGTAGGCGACAAGGGCGTAGTGTGCCGGCGCAATGAACAGACGGTCATATTGCGGATCTGCTGGCCCGTTGTAACCGGCGCCTGTGTGGTATTCGGGATTGTCCGAGGAAGGAACACCCTCGAACGGTTTTGGAATCATCGGCAGTGTCGGGTCACCCAAATTCAATTGTTCATTATAAAGCCAGGCCAATTGCTCGGCAGCCGAACAGGCCTGCGAAAGATACCCGCCATTGTTACGAATTGAATGTTCGAAAACCCGCCGACGTATGCCGAGTGCCACGTCTTCCGTATTGCGGTCATTACGCATGAAGCTGTCTCCCAATTGCTTTTACAAATGACATATTTTTTTACATTTGTAAATATCGTTTGGTTCGTAATCAGACATGTGATATTCAGGCGATATGAATACGCGGTACACAGCTTCGCATTGGGGCGCCTATGAATTGGACGGCAAGGACGGGATCAAACCGGTTGCCGATGATCCTGCGCCGTCGCGTATTGGCCGTGGCTGGTTTTCGGCTGCGCGTGACTGGGCAAGCCGGATCAAGTCTCCGGTTGTGCGCAGGGGTTGGCTTGATGGCGATGGCGGAGACAAACGTTGCGAAGACAGCTTTGTTGAGATCAGCTGGGGCGAAGCCGCCGATCTGGTCTCCCGTGAGATAGTTCGGGTAGGTCAGCAATTCGGAAATGATGCAATTTTCGGGGGATCCTATGGCTGGTCGAGCGCTGGCCGCTTCCACCACGCACAAAGCCAGTTGCGACGCTTCCTGAACCTTGCCGGCGGATGCGTTACATCACGCGAGACATATTCCCACGCAGCGGCTGAAGTCTTGTTTCCGCATGTGATCGGCTTCACCAACAGGGCCTTTCAGGATCAGATGACCAGCCTCAGCCTGGTTGAGGAAAATTGCGACTACCTTCTTTCCTTTGGCGGGATTGGCGAACGAACCGCGCAGATTTCGTCAGCCGGTGTCACGCGTCACGGCATTGGAGAAACATTGACGCGCCTGCAAGAACGGGGCGTGGCGGTAATCTGTATCTCGCCGCAGGGATCGGACATGCCCGGTGCAAGCTGGCTCTCAATCCGGCCGGGCACCGATACGGCGCTTTTGCTCGCCCTTTCGTTTGAGATCGTGAATGCCGGCGCTGCAGACGAGGCATTCCTAAAAAAATATACCAGCGGCTGGCCCGAATGGCGCGCCTATCTTCTGGGTGAGACTGACGGCGTACCCAAATCGGCGAATTGGGCAGCCGACATTTGCGACATTCCAGCAGAGCAAATTTTATCCATTGCGCGTAACCTCGTCTCCCATCGCAGTATGGTGTCAATGAACTGGGGGTTGCAGCGCGCTGACCATGGCGAGCAGGTCATCTGGGCAGCGCTTGGACTGGCCTGCATCGTTGGCCAGATCGGCCGGGCTGGAACCGGATTTGCCTTTGGCTACGGATCCATCAATCATGTCGGCACTTCTTCGAAGCTGATTGCCTGGCCATCCGTCCCGCAGGGCAGGAACCCGGTATCAGATTTCATTCCGGTGGCGCGTTTGGCCGACATGCTCCTAAGCCCGGGCGGATCCTATCAATATAACGGGGAGAAACGCCACTATCCGGATATTCGTCTTGTCTATTGGTGTGGCGGTAATCCATTCCATCACGTTCAGGACCTAAATCGCCTGGAAGTGGCATGGCAACGTCCGGAGACTGTTGTGATCCAGGATCATAGCTGGACATCAACCGCAAGACGGGCGGATATCGTCCTGCCGGCCACGACCCCTTTTGAACGCACAGATCTGATGATGAACCGGCGGGACCCATCCCTCTTTTTGATGTCGCCAGCCCACGAGCCATTTGGCGAGGCCCGCGATGACTTCGAAATTTTCCGTGAGATTGCAGAGAAGATGGGATTCGAAGAGGCCTTTACCGAAAGCCGCGATGCAAATGATTGGCTGCACCACCTCTGGGCCCGCGCTCAGGGTGTAGCGCAAGAGACCGGTTTTGCTCTGCCCCCCTTCGAAGAATTTGCAAATACCGGTCGGTTTGATGTGCCGGAAACTGACGAGGGGCGGATAGCATTCAAGGCTTTTGTTTCTGATCCGGAAGGCGCTCCATTGTCCACCGAATCCGGCAAGATCACCCTGCATAACAAGGCAATTGCGGCAGCTGGAATAGAAGGCTGCCCGGGGCATCCGACATGGATTCCTCCACTGGAGTCGCTGCTCGACGCCCGAAGCGATGAATTACATCTGATCTCCGGTCAGCCCGACACCCGGCTGCACAGCCAGAATGATCGCGGCAGCGAGGCGCTGTCCGACAAGATCCAGGACCGGGAACCGGCCTATCTGCATCCCAAGGCAGCAGAAGAGCGGGGACTGGCCGAAGGCGATGTCATTCGGCTTTGGAACGAAAGGGGCGCCTGTCTGGCGGGCCTGCGCCTTGAACCGCTGATGCGGCCCGACTGCATCTCGTTAGCGACGGGCGCATGGTTCGACCCGCAGTTCATCGATGGCGAAAGACTTGAGGTACACGGCAATCCAAACGTCCTTACAATTGACAAGGGATGCTCGGATCTGAGCCAGGGCAATATGGCCCATACCGCTCTGGTTCGCGTGGAGAAATGGACGAAACCACTGCCGCCTCTTTCGATAGGCCGTCCGCCGGTGATCGAGCGCCGCGAGGAAAGCAATTTGAAAGGCCAAATGAGATGAAACTCTGGCTGGGTCTGGATGTGGGGACAACTGCGGTAAAGGCGGGCGCTTACACGGCGGATGGGCGGCAAGTTGCCTTTGCCGATGCGCCAAGCACGGTGAAGCAGTTGCCCGATGGCGGCAGGGAACAGGATATGGCCCTGGTCTGGAAAACGGTTTGCGGCGTTTTTTCCGACCTGACCGCGCAATGCGAAGGCGAAGATTTTGAATCGCTTGGCGTCGCGGCGCAGGGAGATGGGCTCTGGTGCATCAGGCAGGACGGCACACCAGCGGCCCCGGCGATGTTGTGGAACGATACCCGCACTGCGAAAGATCTGGCATTCGTGACGGAAAGTGGCAGGGCCGCGGCCATTGGGAGAGGGTGCCATACCTCTTTGTGGTCCGGTACTTCCGGCATGCTTTGGCGATGGCTTCGAGACAATAATCCTGTGGCCGCTGAAGAGACCGCTTATGCGGTAACCTGTGCCGACTGGATCAGCCTTTGTCTTACCGGCAAGATCGCGACAGACTTTTCAAACGCTTCAATACCGTTCCTTGATTTCGCTGAACGTGACTATGCATCCGCGCAGATTTCCGCATTGGATTGCGAAGACATGGCAAAGTGCCTTGTCTCCCCCCGTCGGTCAGACAGTCTCCTGGGCGAGATTACTGCAGAAACAGCAAAGGTCACTGGGTTGCCCCAGGGATTGCCGGTTTCAACCGGGACGCTCGATTTATCTGCCATGCTGGTGGGCATGGGCATGGACCAGGCTGGTCAAACCATGATGATCATGGGCACGACCGCTGTCGTGAATATCCTGACCGATAGAGTCGAGCCCTCGGATACCCCGGTAGGTGCCAGTGTCTTACATCCGACTTCGGATACGATCATCCGGGTTCTGGCCCCGACCACGGGGGCGGCTGCCTTTGACTGGTTCGCGAGCCTGCATCCCAAGAGCCTTGGCGGGTCTTCAACTGCTGAAATTGCGAGCCGGCTGAACGAATTGGTGGAAAAAGTTCCGCCTGGGTCGAATGGCGTTACGTTCATGCCCTATCTGAACGGCGAACGGGCGCCTTTTGTTGCGCCTGACATACGCGGTGGTTTTCATGGCCTGACCGTGACTTCGACCACCGGCGAGATGGGGCGTGCGGTGATGGAAGGTGCGGCCCTCAGCCTGCGGCATTGTTGCGAAGAAGAGGGGGATTTACCCTCAGCACCGGTCCGGCTTACCGGCGGCGGTGCCAAAAATCCGGTCTGGTGCCAGATCATTGCAGATGTAATGGGCCAGCCGGTCCTGGTCAGTTTTGCCTCGGACCACGGACTTTGGGGTGTCGCAACGCTTGGCGCGTCGGCTGCCGGACTTGGCGATGCCGTGACGCTGGCTGCAAGCCGCGAAGAGACACTGGAAACATACCATCCGAAAGATCACGACCGTTACAGCGGCATATATGCGCGCTACGTCGCGATTTCCCGTCATCATCGAGCTTTGCAGGAGGAGCTCACATCTTTGCAAGAGGAACTGACATGACCCGTACCATGAAGACCGCCGTGCAATACGCAATCGATGACATCAGGCTCGAGGAAAAGCCGGTTCCCGAAATCGGAACGGGAGAGATGCTGGTAAAGACACTTGCCTGCGGTCTGTGCGGCGGGGAGACCATGGCCTGGTACAAAACCGAGCCAAAGGTATTGGGACACGAACCGGTTGGCGAAGTGGTTGAAATCGGGACAGGTGTCACGGATTTTTCGGTCGGCGACCGGGTCTTCGTGAACCACCATGTCGGCCGCATTAATTCGCATCTTTCACGGCGTGGTCATTTCACCCGCGACCCGTTCTACAAGACGATGAAACTTGATCCGGGCGGGGTGTGCGAATATTTCCGCGTGACCGCGCAGCATCTGGCGATGGATACCCATAGGCTGCCGGAAAACATTTCAAATGCGGCTGCCGTGACGATAGAGCCCTGGTCTTGCGTCCTGTCGGGGCTGAAGGTCTGCAACATCCAGCCCGGCGATACCGTCGCCGTGGTCGGTGCGGGTTTCATGGGCCAGGGCTTTGTGCATCTTGCCCCACTGTTTGGTGCAGGCAAGGTCGTAGCGCTTGATTTCTCGGACTGGCGGCTGGAACGGGCCCGTGAATTTGGCGCGACCCATACGATCAATCCAAAATCCGATGATGCCGTCGAGGCGATGCGATCCCTGAACCACGGGCGGCTCGCTGACACGGTAATCGTAATCGCGCCATTCGCCTCTGCCTGGGAGCAGGCATTGCAACTCGTCGAGACCGGCGGCTGTCTGCATCTTGGCGCGCCGCTCCCGCCGGACACCGATTGGGTGCGCGATGGCAATGCAGCCTATTTCGACCAGATAACTGTTACCTCGCGCTATTCATCCGATCACACTGATACCTATAGCTATATCCGGTTGCTGGAAGCCGGGAGGATCAAGGGTGATCAGGCGATCTCGCACCATTTCGACATCAAGGATTCCGCCGAAGCGTTCAGATTGCTCGTCGAGGCAGAAAAATCACTGAAGATAATTGTCTATCCGCATGGGATACCCTCCGAAATCGAGGAGGCTGCCTGATGCTTGAGGCGTTGAAAGAAGAAGTCTGCGAACAAAATCTCGAGCTGCCGAAGCATGGACTCGTTGTTGGGTCGGGAGGAAATGTCTCCGGTCGGGATCCGGAGACAGGGCTTGTTGTCATCAAGCCGTCGGGCGTAAAATTCTCGAAGCTCACGCCCGACACGATGGCCGTTGTCGATATTGATGGCAATGTGATCGAAGGCGAGATGAAACCTTCTGTCGACACCGGAATCCACCTCTATATCTATCGTCACCGGGAAGACGTCCGGGGCATGTGTCACACCCACTCGCCCTATGCGACCAGCTTTGCAGCACGTGGCGAGCGCATTCCGGCAGTTCTTACACCAATTACCCATATTCTGGGCCGTGATATTCCCTGCTCACGTTATGCAACGCCGGGGGAAGTCGATACCGGACAGGCGATCATCGAGGCGGCAGATGGCGGGCTGGCTGTTCTTGTCAAGGCACACGGCGTGTTCACCATGGGTAAATCCGCCACCGAAGCAACGTCAATAGCAATGTATGTCGAGGAGGCTGCACAGACCACCCATCTGGCCATGCTGCGCGGCAATGTCGAGGAATTACCGCAGGAAGAGATCGACCGCTGTTATGCCTGGTTTCGACAAAACTATGGTCAGGGGGGCCAAAAGAAAGTAAACGTCTGAGCATGGACAAACCGACCCATACAGCGCGCCGGATTGGCGACAAGGAAGCGCTGTTGTCTAACATTGCCCTGCTTTACTACGGCGAAGGCCTTACGCAAGGCGAGATTGCCAAGCGCATGAAAGTGAGCCGGGCAACCATCGTAAATCTGTTGCGCGAAAGCCGGGAGCTCGGGATTGTGGATATCCGGGTGGATGGACGCCACTTGTCCGGATCGAACCTTGCCCGCGAATTGCGCGACAAATTCGGACTTCAGGATGTCTATATCGCTCATGCGGAAGCTGATGCCCAGCTTTCGCGAGACGAATTGCTGACCCAGTTGGGAAGGGTCGGCGCCACGGCGTTCCTCGATGTGACTGATCCGGGCGACCGGGTAGGGGTTGCCTGGGGCGAGACCAT
>JANQQM010000130.1 GCA_028289365.1 Salaquimonas sp.
CACGACAGCACCACCGCAGACAGGTAATGCCGAGGCAGGCTATCCCGCCATGATTGATGCACCCGGCAGCTATGTCCTGCAAAAATGACCGAAGCCGGAGACACGGCTGGGGTCATTCGCAGACATTGGGTATGAAAAAATCTGAGTGTGCTCACCCCTCAAAAGCAGACGAATTCAAACCTGCGTGAAACGTGTATTTCAGCAATTCGATGCAATACCAAAGCTTAAACTAGTTTCTGGTCGATACCCGGTTAGCTTGGGTGCATAACGGATACCAAATTGCTTTCTCGCAGAAATCAACCTGTGTGTGTCAACGCTTTCAATATGAATATGAGGCCTGAACCTGCAATAAAAACCTCGATCAATCGGTCGTGGATCCTGTTCCCCATCAATTTCACCAACCGGCTCGCAACCCATGTTCCGGGAAATGTGATCAATCCCATGAAAAGGCCAAGCAATATCAGGTCGCGATCCAATAAGCCCATGCTGTAAAAGGTGCCGGACCGTGTCGTGGCGTTGACCAGACCTATAACCGCATCAGTGCCCAGCAATAAAGGGCCGCTCAAGCCGATACTGTTGAAAAAGGCAATGACAAGCATGCCGGAGCCTGCCGCAGTTCCGCTCATAAAGCCGAAGAGAAGTCCCAGGCCCACAATTGTGTTCAATCCCGGTTCAAAAGATTTTGCCTTGAGATAGCGTCTGGCCGGCAGAATTAGAATCAGGACCGCACCCATGAAGGCCAGAAAAGCAACCTCGGGTATGGCCTTCAAAAATCGCGCACCCAGATAGATGCCGGGCAAGGACGCCAGAGTAAACTGGATCGCGGGTTTCCAGGCAACTGTCCGGTAATAAATGGCGACCCGCGACAGGTTCGCACAAATGGCATAAACACCGATGAGGGGGATAACCGCCTTTGCACCGACGACCGGGGTCATTACGATTACAATGATAAAAGAACCGCCAAAACCGCCAAGACCACTGACCAGGGCCCCGGCGAATGCTGCGACGGCAATCATGATAATCTCAAAAACCATACCGTTGGTTGCCCGCTCCATTCATCGATCCACTCTGTTCCCGGAAAATGTCCGGGCTTACAAATTGGACTGTGCTGCGTCGAAACCCTGGGGTCGAAAGTGATCCCTACCCTCTTGCAATGGCTGACAAGGCGTTAATGTCCTTGAGTGTCTCAAGATTCCAAACCGCATCTATGAGCGCGTTTGCATTCTTTTCGCCAATCACCGGATGCAGCAATCCCAGCGCTTTGTCGTGGACCTCCTGCTTGGGCATGGGGTTTGAAGGCGTCCCCCAGACGGCTTTGGTATGATGACGATAATCCTTGCCATCACGTGTTCGAATTTCGAGAATTGCCTGCCGGGCCGGCCTGGCGATCGTGAGTTCGGGGGATGGAATGACGGTCATCTTTTCCCGCAGGGCAAGCACTGCCGGATCAGACATGCGCTGACTGTCATGGCACGATTCAAATGTCATATCCCCGTCCAGCAGACAAACGGCGACCAGGTGCTGCAGGCAAACGTCGGGCATATCGCGGTCGTTGACAATCATCAGTCGATCATCGGGCATTATCAGATCGATCTTGTCGATGCTGGCGACATCCAATCCCTGCCGGAGCAAGGCCATCGTCGCGTCAAGAGCAGCCTGGATGGGAGAACCTACGCACCACTTCTTGATAGAGGCTTCCATGATCTCAAAGCGCGAGCCAAGCCCGGCGGTCAGCGCGTCTACATTTGCGTTTTCCGCGAATGCGGAGAGATAGTTGAGATTACCTTCGAGGGGGTCCTGGACACCGGTCATTCCAGCATTGACCATCATCACCGCAGACACACCGTTTCTTGCACCCATGCCTCCGAAATCAAAGGCCTTCTCCACATGTTCGGAGTCCCGCTCCCAGTAAGGCAGGCCGCTCGCCTGCTGAATTGTATAAGATAGGGCTGAGGACGCCTGTTCCGTATTGAAACCCATAAGCGAGGCCGCCGCACTGGAGGCTCCAAACAGGGCGCCAAGACTGTGAGTGCTGTGCGTGCCGGTTCGAGGCCCGGAAACACCCAGCGCGATCGAAAACCGGGCTCCGATATCGTAGCCGGCGGCAATGGCATTCAGGACAGCGGAGCCGGATTGGGCCTGGCGTTCTCCGACGGCCAATGCGGCGGGCACGACAGCACACCCCGGATGGAAGCGACCTCCAAGATGTGAATCATCCGTCTCGTCAGCATGGGCCGCCATGCCATTGACCAGGGCAGCATTCATGGCCGTTGTGCGGATATCAGTTCCCCAAACCGTTGCTTCATTTGTACCGCCCTGAGTGGCAATGAAGCCGGCGGCCAACTGTCCTGCCTTTAACCGCGAACCGGATATCATGGCCGCAAGAGTATCAATCAGGTGAGATTTCGTTTTAATTGATACGTCTTCCGGCAATGTCCGGGATGCAACCGAATTTATGTAGGTTGCGATCTCT
>JANQQM010000028.1 GCA_028289365.1 Salaquimonas sp.
CCTTTTTCTTGCGGGACAACCCAGAACCGCATTGCAGCGCATGTTTAGCAATATCTTAATCATAAAATTGCAATAACGGGGCATGACCGATACGGCTGCCCAGCATCGAAAAAGCGGCGTCCAGGATGCCAATATCGCAATAATTGCCGGTTTGCTGGCAGTGCTTGCTGTGCTGTCCATCATTCCTACCTATCTACCGCGGCTGACAGAGCTTGCGATTGAAATGACACAGCCCGGAATCGGGCCGACGCTGGCGAATTCGGATTTTGTCAATTACTGGTTTGCCGGCAACTTGGCATGGCGTGGCGAGGCGCTGCTGCTGTTTGATCCCCAAGGCTACTATCAGCTGCTGCAATCAAGGTTTGGTGAAGATTACGCACCGCATATCTGGTCCTATCCGCCGCATGCGCTTTTCGTTTTCCTGCCGTTTGGCATTACAAGTTACAAGGCAGGAATGGCGCTATTCCTGGCGTTAACACTCATAATCTATGCTCATGCGGCCTACCAATTTCATCACCGGTACTCGCAGTCCCGATATCTTCCCATCTTCATTGCTGCACATATTGCCTTCGTGGCAACCAATCTGGTCTCTACGCAGAATGGATTTCTTACTGGAGCCCTATTCCTGTATTTCCTTACCTATTTCGATCGCCGACCCGCGGTGGCCGCCTTCTGCCTGGCGGTCCTGACAATCAAACCGCAATTGGGCATTCTAATCCCGTTCATGCTTGCCTATACGCGCAGCTGGAATGTCATTACCCTGACGGCTCTATTCAGCCTCGCATTAATCGGCGCTTCGATCCTTGCTTTTGGCTTGGATCCCTGGCGTGATTACTGGTTGAACGTCCTCCCGGTCCAAAGCAGCGTACTATCTGAATGGCGCGGCTCGTTTGTCATGATGATGCCGACATTTTTCGCGGCGTTGCGAATTCTGAACTTTGATGGCGACACTGCCCTGTTGGGACATGTTGCATTTACGCTTCTGTGTCTGCCGATCGCTGTTTATTCGCTTACCAGAACCCGCAACCCGCTTGAAATCTCTTTCGTGCTGATGTTGGCGACGTTCTGCATCACACCCTATGCGTTCAACTACGATATGGGCGCCCTGGTGACGGTGGCTGCAATTTTCATTCTTTCCGAGCATAACTCCCCGCGGATCCTTGCCATTCTCAGCGGGGTGATATGCCTTTCACCTGTGTGGGTTTTCCTTCTGGCGGCAGCTTCCCTGCCATTGACGCCGATCATTTTGCTCGCTGCGCTCATTGCCTTTGGCCGGCAACACAGCCAGCGGGCCTATCGCCCTTGAACTGTGTTTTGCGGTGCCGCATCCGTAATATGTGCCATTTTTGCAACTTGGGCCGATCAATGACTTGCTGACGCTAGGTCAAATCGTATTTTCATTGACTCAATTGGAATCAGTCGCTGATGGTTCTTTTAGAAAAAGATAGTGGCTGAGAGAGAAGGCTGTTTGAGGCAGGGCCGCCTGTGAAATGCAGGCGGCCTTTTTTTGTCTAGACAAAAGAGATTCAATCAACATCATCCCAAACAAGGAAATTTTGACGTCTTCTCCGGAGTTGTTTCCTTATGGCCCGCAAGACCAACCTTCATGCTCACATTCAATCAAGCTTTCAGACAGCATCTTGCGCATATTATTAGTAAAAATTTTAATCAAATTTGATTTTAATTAATATTAAATTACAATAATATTATAATAATACATAAATTATATATCACAATACGTTTTTTTAACTACAAATATTAAGTTGCTCTAAAAATATTCTCATTTATACATGCCGTGCGAGACGCCGCATCGCCCGTACTTGACGAGCGAATTCAATCCAAACCCAAGGAGCCCACTATGAAACTCGTATCACGCTTTCTTAAAAACGAATCCGGAGCAACAGCTATTGAATATGGTCTGATTGCTGCCCTTATCTCAGTTGCCATCATCGGTGGTGCAACTGTTGTTGGTACCGGTGTAAACAACACCTTCACCAACGTTTCAGGCAAGCTGTAATACGCCAATCAGGTGCAAACCTGATTTGCCGGGCCGTCCGCTTCTTGCGGGCGGCCTTTTTTTGTTTGTGAATTTCGTGCAGGAGTTACCTGCCTACCGGTTCTTTTCATCGGTCAGTAACGCCAGCACCGCCGTTCGGACATCGGCGTTTTGTGCCAGAATCGCATTGCTAAGTTTGCGCAATTGCCGACGATGTTCATGAACCTCGTCTATCAAATCCATGACAATAGGAAGTGTATTTGTCTCTACGTCCATATCGTAGTGCAAAGTACAGATAAGCTGCACGCGGGCACATTCCTGATCATCAAACAGGAAGGTGCCCTGATGTTCGCTCGGCCTGACAAGCTCCTCATGGATCCAGGCCTGCAGATCCTCGTGGCTGAGTTCAGCAATGGAGGATATGATTTCGTCCAGACGCTTCATGAAACCATCTCCTTTCTCGGATCCTGTTTTTTCTTGGGTTTCCAATCCTTCAGAAAGGCCGCCAATTCGGGCTCCTCTTCTGCGGGAAGTTCAATCCTCAATGAGATATATTGATGGCCGCGTTGTTTGTTCTTCCGGTCGAGAATACCCTTTTCCTTCAGGCGCAATTTGGTACCGGCATTTGAGCCTTTGGGTATGGTCACATTTACAGGACCGTTGATTGTCGGCACAGAAATTCGGCCACCGAGTATTGCCTCCTGCAATGTAACAGGAACTTCCAGGTGTATGTTATTGTCTTTCCTCTGGAAAAACGGATGTGATCCGACCTTCAATTCGACATAGGCATCGCCTGCTTCGCCGCCGCCATATCCGGGCATGCCCTGCCCTTTCAGCCGCAGCATCTGTTTGTCCTCAGCGCCTTCCGGAATGGTTACCTTCAGTGATTTCCCGTCAGGTAAGGTTATTGCGGTTTTGGCACCGTTGGCAGCGTCCATGAAACTGACCGGCAATACATAGCTGACATCGCTTCCCCTGGCCCTGAATTCCGCCCTGCCACCACGACGGCCACCGCCAAAAGCCTGAGCCAGAAACTCTTCAAGCTCTTCCTCGCTGGCAAAACCATCCTGTGCTGCATGCTGATGGAATGAATCCTGACCAGCAAAATCCCGGTAATATTGGTGCTGCGGGCGTTCTGCGCCGGTCGCGTCGATTTCTCCGGCGTCGTATCGGCGGCGCTTTTCCTTGTCTTTCAAGAGATCATAAGCGGCGGAGACTTCCTTGAAACGGGCTTCAGCCTCCTTGTCATCCGGGTGCAGATCCGGATGGAGCTTTCGTGCGAGTTTCTTGAACGCACTCTTGATCTCCGAAGCGGTTGCGCTGCTCGATACCCCTAGCGCATCGTAGGGATCCTTCATGGCGTCTATCTCCAACACGAATAAATTATGACAAGCTGAACGGCATAAAATTACAACTCTATCCGGTATTCAAGTGAGATCGGAAATTGGAGTGATCAATCACGTCGTTCTGCTCGGCATCTCAGCTGACATCTAAGAAACTGATGATGCATATCGGAGAATATGATGCTGTTCTTACCGGCTTAGGCTACCCAGCAAGCTGACAATGATCTAACTTTTTGGATGAAGGACTGTTTTTATCAGTCGGGAGGAGATGGACAGGTTCTTCAATCCGGATTGGGGACAAAAGTACTCAGGACGTAGGCAACAACTGGCTACGACCTGCAAGCTAAGACCACGCTGTTGAAATGTTTGGAGGAACCAATAATGTGGAAAACAATAAATCGTGCGATGTCATTCGTCGCCGTTGCTTCCCTGGCGGTTGGCTTGTCAGTCATTACCGCTCAGGCGGAATATCCAGAAAAACCGATCACGATTGTGCTTCCGATGGGCGCAGGCGGCTCGCATGACCTGAATGCCCGCGTGATTACGTCCATCATTCCACAATATCTTGGACAGGGAATGATCGTAAAACTGACCCCTGGCGCCGGCGGTCAAAAGGGAACGCAGGAAGTGGCGAATGCCGAAGCTGACGGCTATACGCTGCTCTTTTCCCACAACTACCTAGACATGTTGCAGCACCATGTAGAAAAACTGCCCTATGAGCCGATGAAGGATTTTGTACCTGTGGCGCGGGTGAACTTCTCGCCTATCGCGGTAGCAGTCCCTGCCGACAGTCCCTACAATACGCTGCAGGAGCTGATTGACGCGGCCAAGGAGAAGCCAGGAAGCGTCCGGATGGCGCATTCGGGAAACTGGGGTGCCCTGTTTGTACCGGCCGCCCAAATCATGAAAGAGACCGGTGCGGAGTTCAACCTCGTACCCTATAAGGGTGGCGGACCGGCTTTGCAGGCCCTTCTTGCAGGTGATGCGGATGTAACGATGGGCTTCCCGTCAGCGCTGGGCAGCCTGCGAGATGCCGGCAAGATCAAGATCCTTGCTTCGGCGGGCGATGAAGCAACCTATGACGGTGTACCAACATTCAAAGAAGCCGGTCTTGATGGTGACTTTGGATATATGCAACGCATCGTTCTTGTTCCCGCCGGCACACCTCAGCCTGTGATCGACAAGCTGGAATCAGCATTCAAAGATCTACAGGGCGACAAGACCTATCAACGCATGATGAGCCGACTTGGCGAAAACACTGAACTGATGGGAGCCGATGACTATCAGAAGCTCCGTGAACAACAGAACGGTGAATACAAAGTCCTGGTCGATTCGATCGTCAAGTAAGCAATGAAGCCGGAGACAGGTATTGCCTGTCTCCAGCAATTTCCAAGCATTTCAGCAGGCCCAGGTAGTGAAGGCCTGAAGGTTTTTCTTTTGCCGGTGGAGAGACAAGCATGCCTGACAGATTTGGTCCCCGCGGGGTGATTGCCGCCATCATTCCGCGGCAGAATTCGAATATCCAACCGGAATATCAATCGATGTGCCCAGAAGGCATCAGCAACCAGATCTATCGTTTCGATGTATCCAATCAGGAAGAGGTCCCGGAAGCCCTGATCCGCGAAGTATCGTATACGCTTGGCTGCTGGCCGGACATGGTGATCTGCGCAAACGCCGTCGAGATGCGCGACTGGTCGGTCGAGAAACATGCCAGGTATCGTGAACAGGTTTCGGAACAGATTCCCGGAATTCCTTTCGTCACCGCGACGGATGCCTGTGAGACCGCTTTGAAAATGGTTGGTGCCAAGCGCCTGGCAGTTCTTTCTCCAATGACATCAACGCTCGCGAAAAGCGCCACCGACTATTATGAGGAACTGGGGTTTGAGGTGCCCTACTCCACCTGGCTGAAGGCGGATGAATCCATCGATATCATCAACATCTCTCAGGAAGCAGTCGATGACGCGTTTAACCGGCTGGATCATGAGGATGTCGACACCTTCCTGCATATTGGTGGCGCGCTTGGCATACTCGACAAGATTGATGGGCTGGAAAAACGGCTCGGCCGACCGGTCATTTCGATCGTTCCGACGACCTATTGGTATGCCCTGAGGAAACACGGGATCACCGATCCGCTGACGCTGGGCGGCAAGATAACGCGAATGCAGCTACCCGAAGAGACCGCCTGATTCGACGCTGCAAGATGGCCAGGGTTTTACCGACAGCAACAACTAGGTGGCGGTTTCGTCAGATTGTGTCTCCTCTTCCGGGGCATATTCATCGACGGCCTGGGTCAGTGCATTTTGGGCAATCCGGGATACAATGACCATTACTACGATGCACATAGCGATGCCGCCGAGAATCAGGAAATCCTGCACATAATCGGACTGCTTGCCACCGCTCGCAATGCCCGCAAGATGCTTTCCGGCATGACCGAAATAGACTTCGATCATCAGATTTGGGATCTGTGCCAGTCCTGCGATCATGAAACCAACAAATTTAACGCCACCTGCACCCAGAACGTAGTTCATCGTTGCCGGGTTCAGCGGGGTCAGCCTTAGCAGCAACTGCAATCGAAATTCGTCATGCTTGACCGCTTTCTGTATTGCGATCAGGGGCGGACGAGAGGCAATTCTGGCCTCGATTGGCGCGCGCAGAAAATACTGCGCCAGCGCAAACTGCAAAGGGCTGGCGATCAGGCTGCCGATTATGATCGCGATTGATCCCCATGCGAACCCAAACAACGCGCCGGCTATGATGCAAAGCACAGTGTCTGGTATGAAAATTGTCGTGGTCAGCACAAACAGAACGACAAACGCCACCAGGGCCCATGGCCCCAGTTCGGAAATCCGATTTTCGATAGAAGTTATGTGGGTCTCGAGTTCATGGCCCAGGGCAAGGACTGCAATCAGCACCAGAATAGCAGCTACAATGTAGGGAATTGCCTCTCGGCGCGCTGCCTTTCTCAGCAGCTGCCGCAGCGCGAGATTTATGCCGGTCCCCCCATTTTTCATGTCATATCTGTCCCGGCTTCCAAGAAATTGAGAATTGCAGCATCGACATGCCCGTCTCTCCAGTCAGTGTTTCATTCCTTATTATGATAGGAGTATTTAACGTCGCAAGGTACGATGCCAAATGTCCAATTTTCGTCAACAGAAGGCAGCGTGACAAGGTCGGTCCAGCAACGGTATAATTTGATTCTCATAGAGCCTGCGAAGACTGCATGCCGCAGCCGAAGTTGTGACACGACGCAGGAATGACGACTGGGTGTTGTGCATGTTGCAAGAAGCCGCCTTGGCAAGCTTTATTGCTACCTTATTCTCGATGATGAACCCCATAGGCAATCTGGGCGTGTTTGCCGGAATGACCAATGACCGGAAGCCATCCGAGGCACGGATGATTGCGCTGACCTGTGCTGTCGCAGTTACCATCACGCTTCTGATTGTGACGTGGTTCGGTACTTTTGCGCTAAAGTTCTTTGGAATTTCTGTAGACTCCCTACGCGCTGCCGGCGGAATCATCGTCTTGTTGATCGGCCTTCAGATGCTTTTCAACAAATCTGAACATCAACACTCAAAAGTGGAACTGGAAGATGCCAAGCCGCGCGCATCCATTGCAGTCGTGCCGATGGCGATACCGATCGTGGCTGGTCCCGGCACCATGGCAGCGGTGTTGGTCGCCGCGCAGCAGCATCATACCGTGTTGAACAGGATCGAGATGTCCATCGCGATTGCCGTATTGTCCGTACTGTGCGGGCTATTGTTCTGTTTCGCGGCACCAATATCAAAAGCGTTGGGCAAGTCCGGAATGGGCGTTGTGACGCGGGTGATGGGCATGGTTCTGGCAGCAATTGCGATGGGGATGCTAGCAGACGGGCTGAAGGGCATGTTGCCCGGACTGGCCTGATTACATGAATATCCTTGATGAAATCCACGCAAGGGCAAAGCAAGCAAGAATCAGGATCGTCCTGTCTGAGGGCGAAGATCCACGCATCGTTGAAGGTGCTATCAAAGCGCAACGAGATGGCCTGTGCGAAGCGATACTCGTAGGAGACAAATCAATAATCGAGAACCTGTTACGGTCGCACCATGCGAAACCGGGTGAGGTCGAGATTGCCGACCCGAAAGACAGTCCTGATCTCGAACAATATTCTGAAGCATTTTTCGAGGCACGCAAACACAAGGGACTTAGCGAGCAAAAGGCAAAAGAAGCCATGCGTGATCCGCTCTACTACTCTGCGATGATGGTCCGCCAGGGGGATGCTGGCGGCACGGTCGGCGGTGCGGTCAACACAACCGGCGACACGCTGCGCGCTGCCCTTCAGGTCATAGGGCCTGCGCCAGGCGTCAAGACCGTGTCGAGTTTCTTTCTCATGGTTCTCGATCAGGACCACCATCCCAAGCAAGGCGTATTGGCATTTGCCGATTGCGGGTTGATTGTGGAGCCGGATGCGAGCCAGCTTGCCCAGATCGCCATATCGACGGCAGACAGCTATCAGGCCATAACCGGAATCGTGCCAGATGTGGCAATGCTCTCCTTCTCGACAAAAGGAAGTGCAAACCATCCAAATGTCGACAAAGTGGTTGAAGCGACAAGCATCGCGCGTGACCAGCGCCCGGATCTGAGAATTGAAGGCGAGCTTCAATTTGATGCGGCGTTTGTGCCAGAAATCGCTGCTTCGAAAGCCCCGCAATCCCAGAGCGGTGGAGAAGCCAATATCCTTATTTTTCCGGATCTGGAGGCCGCCAATATTGGATATAAAATTGCCCAGCGCATTGGCAGTGCCAAGGCAATCGGCCCCGTTCTGCAGGGATTGGCCCATCCGGCAAATGATCTGTCGCGCGGCTGTACCGTCGAGGACATCGTGCACTTGATTGCACTTACCGCCTGTCAGGCAATTGGGCTGGAAAAAACGTGATGTCGTCGCCACATAAGCGTGGCAACTGGTCATGATTCCGAGAAGAGAAATGTGCTAGTGTCCGTATAACAAGATCCAGGGAGGGTTCCCCCAATGCTCTTTCGACAGCTATTCGACAAGACTTCCAGCACCTACACATATCTGCTTGCGAGCCGAATGGGAGGCGAAGCGTTGCTTGTTGATCCGGTCCTCGACCAGACAGGCCGATATCTGAAACTACTAGAGGAATTAGACCTGAAACTCGTCAAGGTAATCGACACGCATATCCATGCCGATCATGTGAGTGCAATGGGGAAGCTTCGTGATGCCACAAGATGCGTGACGGTGATGGGCGCAGAGTCGCCAGCGGACGTGGTTTCCATGCATGTCAGTGATAATGAGAAAATCAATATTGAGGGCATAACGCTCAAAGCTCTGCACACACCCGGACATACCAGTGAGAGTTACAGCTTTCTCATGGATGACCGTGTCTTCACCGGTGACACGCTGCTTATTCGCGGTACTGGCCGTTGCGATTTTCAGAACGGTGATCCCTACGAGCAATATCATTCGCTGTTCGAGCGGTTACTGAAATTGCCGGACCAGACAATGGTCTTTCCCGCACATGATTACAAGGGCGACACGGTCAGTACGATTGGCGAGGAAAAAATGTTCAATCCGCGTCTCAAGGTGAGCTCTGCCGAAGAATATGCCGAGATCATGAACAATCTGAACCTGCCCAATCCGAAGATGATGGATGTCGCAGTACCGGAAAATTTGAAACTTGGATTACGCCTTGATGCTCAGCATCGGGTGCCAGCGGTTGAAGTCGAGGAACTGCTTTCATCCTGGCCGGACGTTGACGGGCAATTGATCGATATTCGCGAGGACAGTGAACGCGAGCGAGATGGCGCCATTCCGAACTCGATGCACCTGCCCTATGGACAATTCGAGACCTATTGTGAGGCGACAGGTCCGCTCCGAGTATTAGGGCAAAACTCAAGGCTCTTGCTATATTGCGCTGTCGGGGAACGTTCTACGCTGGCGGTGGAGATTGCCGATGAACACGGCATCAAG
Source organism: Salaquimonas sp. (assembly GCA_028289365.1). Lineage (GTDB taxonomy): Bacteria > Pseudomonadota > Alphaproteobacteria > Rhizobiales > Rhizobiaceae > BOKV01. The sequence goes on from JANQQM010000028.1 coordinate 9,311, forward strand.
AACATCGCTCACGTACCGGGCGGATTTCGTGAGTGGGAAGCCGAAGGCGGACCGGTCGAGAAAATCGATTAGGAAGGTGCCCTAACTATCTGTAATGTCTTTCAGATGCCCGCTCTTGGTCCAGACCCTGGCACCGTTTGAACCTGCTTCTGCGCTGAGGCGAGCGCCGGGCGGCAAACGAAGCCAATCCCATTTTTCCAACTGATCGCCAGATTCCGAGACCGTACCTTCCA
>JANQQM010000147.1 GCA_028289365.1 Salaquimonas sp.
GCAGCGATCGGCGATTTCGGTATATTTGCCAATCTGTGAATTGGAAACTTTCGCGGTCGGGTGGACCAACGGTGTTTCTGACAACCTTTTCATGCGGCCGCACTCACCGAATACTCCGTCACATCTATCGTCCGGTCAGCTACTTCGTCCCGAACATCTGCATCGTGAAAAATGCCGACAATGGCGCAGCCGGCAGCTTTCTTCTCTTCGATCAGTTCGACTACTACCGCCCGGTTTGCCGCATCCAGCGAAGCTGTCGGTTCGTCCAGCAGCAGGATCGGATATTCTGCAACGAATCCCCTTGCAATATTCACGCGCTGCTGTTCACCACCGGAAAATGTCGCCGGGGGAAGATGCCAGAGTTTCTCAGGCACATTGAGCCGCGAAAGGACACTTGCTGCCGCAGCCTGCGCTAGGCTCTTGTCTCGGCCTTGTTCGACGGCCGCTCCCGCTACGATATCCAGTGCGGAAATGCGTGGAATGACCCTCAAAAACTGGCTGATATAGCCAATCGTGTTTCGCCGGAGCGTCATGATTTCACGGGCAGAAGCACTGACGATATCAGTCTCGGTTAGTTGGGATTTGACAACAATATTTCCCTTCTGGGTTCTGTAATTGCCATAGATCATTTTCAGGATTGAACTTTTGCCGATGCCTGACGGTCCTGTCAGTACGACACATTCCCCGGCATGAACCGCGAATGCCACGTCTTCAAATACCGGCAGTGATATTCCGCCGCGCAAATGCATAGTGAAGGATTTGGATACGTCCGAAAGTCTCAGAACAGGTTCGGTAATCATTGTCACACCTGCAAGATCGAGGAGACGAGAAGCTGCGAATAGGCCTCTTGCGGATCGTCGAGGACCTGGTCGGTCAACCCGCTTTCGATCACGCGGCCATCCTTCATCACCATCATGCGATGGGACAATAATCGCGCAACGGCCAGGTCGTGGGTGACGACAATTACCGACAGACCAAGATCGGAAACCAGTCCGCGCAGCAGATCGAGAATTCTTGCTTGTACCGACACATCCAGTCCACCGGTCGGCTCGTCCATGAACACCAGTCGCGGCGCGGAAATCAGATTGCAGGCGATCTGCAATCGCTGGCGCATGCCGCCGGAAAATGTTCGCGGATAGTCATCAATGCGTCCGGTCTCGATCTCTACTCGCTCGAGCCAGTCTGAGGCTGAATGCCTGATTTTTCCGTAGTGACGTTCGCCCACCGCCATAAGCCGTTCGCCGACATTGGCACCGGCAGAGACCGCCATGCGCAAACCGTCGGCAGGATTCTGGTGAACGAAACCCCAATCGGTACGCATGAGAAACCGCCGTTCGGCTTCGCCCAAATCGAACAGGTTCGGCATGGTACCATCACGCATCGCGTATTCCACAGTGCCGGAAGTTGGTTCCAAATTGGCCGAGAGACAATTCAGCAGGGTGGTCTTGCCGGATCCGGATTCGCCGACAATCGCCAGAACCTCGCCAGGCCAGAGCTCGAACGAAACGTCAATACAACCCGGTTGTCTGCCGTAATACTTCGACAAGTCCGAACAGCGCAGGAGCGGGGAGTCTACACCAGCAGAGTTCATTGCTATACCTCCGCTGCCTGGTCGGGTTGCTTGCCAGTGTGGCCCGCCGCTCGGCGTTTCTCGCAATAATCGCTGTCAGAACAGCAGAACATGCGGCCGCCGTGGTCGTCGGTCACGACCTCATCAAAATAGACTTCGGTTGCACCGCATAAACCGCATTCCGTATCGGGCCATTCTTGAACCGAAAAGGGGTAGTCTTCGAAATCCAGACTTACTACGTCGGTATAGGGTGGTATTGCATAGATGCGCTTTTCCCGGCCGGCACCATATAGTTGCAGGGCTGCCATTTTGTGCATTTTCGGATTGTCGAATTTTGGTGTCGGCGAGGGATCCATAACATAGCGGTCCATCACCTTGACCGGATAGGCATAGCTGGTGGCGATATGACCATGCGTGGCGATATCCTCATAAAGTTTGACATGCATCAGGCCGTATTCCTCCAGCGCATGCATCTTACGGGTCTCGGTTTCGCGCGGTTCGAGGAAACGAAGTGGCTCGGGAATTGGGACCTGAAAGACAATGACCTGGTCTTCGGTCAGGTCGTCTTCGGGAATTCGGTGCCGGGTCTGGATGATCGATGCTTCGGACGTCTCGGTCGTTGATTCAACACCCGCAGTCAGTTCGAAGAACCCGCGCAGAGCCACCGCATTGGTTGTATCGTCACTACCCTGATCGATCATTTTCAGAACGTCATCTTTGCCGATGATCGATGCGGTAACCTGCACGCCGCCGGTGCCCCAGCCATACGGCATTGGCATTTCTCGGCTGGCAAATGGCACCTGGTAGCCGGGAATGGCAATTGCCTTGAGGATCGCGCGGCGGATCATCCGCTTGGTCTGTTCATCCAGATAGGCGAAATTGTAGAAGTTCTCCTGTTTCATTCCGCCGCCTCCTGGCTTTCCGCTTCATCGCGTTCCTCGATCTCGCGACGCATTTTGCGGACCAGTTCGAGTTCGGCCTGAAAATCGACATAGTGCGGAAGTTTCAGGTGCTCGACAAAACCGGTTGCCTGAATGTTGTCAGAGTGGGACAGAACGAATTCCTCATCCTGAGCGGGTGCAACCAGTTCCTCGCCATATTCCTCCCACCGAAGCGCACGATCGACCAGCGCCATCGACATCGCCTTGCGCTCGCTTTGGCCAAATGCCAACCCGTAACCGCGGGTGAACTGTGGCTTTACCTTCGAAGATCCCTTGAACTGCGTCACCATCTGGCATTCGGTCAGTTTCACCCGTCCAAGCGGCACATTGAACCCCAGCTCTTCGGCAAAGAACTCCACCTCGACTTCACCCATGCGGATTTCACCGGCGAAGGCGTGGCCGCGCGCATATCCGCGCTGGGTGGAGTATCCCATCGCCAGCAGAAACCCTTCATCGCCCCTCGCCAAATTCTGCAGGCGCAGTTTTCGACCTGCCGGAAACTCCAGCGGTTCGCGCGTCAGATCTGGTGGTTGTTCGTTTTCCGCGTCGGCGGGAACCGGTTCGATCAGACCCTCCCGATCTAGGATTTCTGCCACATGTCCCAACTGGGCGGTCATGGCTTCATCAGGCCGTTCGGGATCAGCTACCTCACCATCCGCGGCCAGTGTAAAATCCAGCAGCCGGTGCGAATAGTCGAATGTCGGGCCCAGGACCTGCCCGCCGGGCATGTCCTTGTAGCTTGCCGAAATCCGGCGCTCGACCCGCATTTCCCGTGTTTCTAGCGGTCTCGAAGCACCGAACCTCGGCAATGTCGTGCGGTAGGCCCGGATCAGGAAGATTGCCTCGATCAGGTCTCCCGCGGATTGCTTGATCGCCAGGGATGCCAATTCACGGTCATATAAGGATCCTTCCGACATGACCCGGTCGACCGCAAAGGAAAGCTGGTTTGCGATCTGCTCCAGCGTCATTGCCGGTACTGAGCGATCTCCGCGGCGCTTGTCCGCAAACAGGCGATGGGCGGCATCGATCGCCTTCTTTCCACCCTTTACTGCGACATACATGGGTCAGCCCTCTTCGATCTTGACAGTGCGCGGAAGGCAGGCGATCCGGTCCTCTGCACAGAGAATGACATCAACACCACGTGGAAACAGTTCGCGATTGGATCGCCATTGCGCGATAAAGTCAGCCGATAGATCGTCCGATCGGATCTTATGCTTGGATTCAATGCCGGGGCCGCTTAGAACCCATCCACCGTTCTCAAGAATGGAACTGACCTGAACGATCAGCGTCGTTGACCTGTCCGGAAATTCATCCGTTCCAAGCGCAAATGTGTCCAGATCCGGCATGGATTGCGGGTTGGTCACCAGCGCAAAATCGGCAGTCGCACGATCGCCTGTAATTGGCGCTGAACAATGGAAACGTACCCATGATTTCAGCTCTTCCGCACCGGCTACAGTTTCATCCAGCCAAAGCGGACTGTCGTGATCGCACAGCGTCAGGATTACGGCCGCTACAGCATTGTTTGCAGGCGAGGGTGCCTCAAGTCGCTCGTTAATCTGTTCGATACGGCCAGGTCTGGACATTGCCCGCATGACAGCTGAAAAAACCGATTGGGCGTCATGGACGGGATCTGAAAATCCTGGGCTTACCGCACCCAGACCTGTGGTGGCGATTTGCATCAGTCTTCTCCCCGAACCAGCGTAAAGAAGTCGACCTTGGTCGGCGTGGTCTCCTTCACCTTGCGCTCGTCGTCTTCCGCAGCGAAACGCTCAAGAGGGCCAATGACCTCGGTTTCTATTTCCTGCTGATATTTTCCGGACTGCCACATTGCGTGGACAATTGCGGACTGTTCGGCCTTCCGCTTGTCGCGGCCGAGCGCATAGGCATGTCCGGCTTCGCCCGTTTCCAAAGAAACTGCGGCCCGTGTCACCGTCACCTCACCAAAATTGAAGGCAGCACCGGTGCCACTGACGCGACCCTGCAGCATTACCAGTCCGGTTTCCGGTTTCCTCAGAAACCTCCAACCCGGGACGTGGCCCAATCCTGCAAATTTCTGGTCGAGCATTTCTGCGTCCGCATGGGCGAGGACGCCCATAATGCGCCGGTTTGTTTCCATTTCTGAAGTTTCCATGCAGACTCCTGCCCTTCCAATTTTTCCATGTCTATATTATTAGACATGAACCTTTGATGACAAGAGCTGAAAGTTCTGGCAACCATGAAAATTGTCCACATGAATGAAGGTAGGCCAAATGTCGGTGCTTGAACGGGGAAGCGGAGTTGCGCTCTGGCGGCAAATTGCCAACCGCCTTCGCGCAGAAATTTCTGCGGAGAATTTTGAATCAAGCGGCAAACTTCCGAACGAGATTGATCTGGCCAAACGATACGGCGTCAATCGCCACACAGTGCGCCGGGCCATCGCGGAATTGACCAGCACCGGCTTGCTGGAGGCGCGCCGTGGGGAAGGGACGTTCGTCCGGCAGCAGCTATTGGATTACCGGATCGGTGAGCGGACACGCTTCCATGAAATTTTGGCTGGCCAATCACGCAAGGCGCATGGGCGTTTGCTTTCGACTAGTGAGGAGCCAGCGGAAGATATGATTGCAAATGCCTTGAAGGTACCCGAGGGAACGACGCTGATACGATTGGAGACGGTACATGAAGCTGACGAGAAACCTGTCAGCACGTCAACTTCGTGGTTTGTGCAGTCCAGCTTTCCTGATCTGGTCACTGATTTTGAGAAATCGGGCTCGCTTTCCAAGGCCCTGGAGAATGCCGGGTTTGGCGGCTATCGGCGAGGGGAAACGACGATATCTTCCCGCTTTGCATCGGAGTCAGAGATTGAATTGCTCGATCTGATTGAATCTCCGATCGTGGTAGTGAATGAATATGTAAATCTCTCCAACACAGGTGAACCGATCCAGTTTGCCCGCAGCCGTTTTGCGGCGAGCCGGGTGCGGTTTGTCATAGGCTGACGCCTTGCAGTTCTTCTTGTCAGCCAGTTTCCAGTTCTGAACGCAATTGCTCTGCAATCTTGAAAAAGCGTTGCCGCATTTCGGCGGAATAGGGGTTTTCACGCTCGATCGCCAGAAAGACACTCTCGGAATCGTCCCGAACCATGTCGGTTGCGTGTATCATCCGATCGAAACTCAGCGTGGTAAGGCGGGTTGGTAGCGGTTCCATGCGGACCAGGACCTTTGCGATCAAATGGGTGATGCCCTGTACAACCGCGGCTTCCTTGTCATGTTCCTCGGGCGATGTGATGTATACTTTCAATTTAAGTACGTGACGGAGAAATGCCGCAATGCGCCGGGCGGATTTACCCCAAACCGGACATATTGCGATCTTCCGGTCGGAAATCCCGTCAAAACTACTTTGCGGGCCAAATAGCGGATGGGTTCCCACGATCTCAACGTCAGCTGGTAGCAATTCCTTCATCACCTTTACCGGCTCTACCTTTACTGAAGTTACATCGGCGACAATTGTTCCCGGACGAAGATGCGGTCGAATTTCCTGGATCGACAAGGCCAAGACCTCTATCGGGACTGCCAGGATTACGAGATCGGCCTTTGCAACATCTTCCGGACTGCCTACCTGGATGTCATATTCCTGATGTTGGCCCGGTGAAATCTGGGGATCACTCACCGTGATCTGAAAATGGGGATGCAGATATTCCGCCACGAGGCGGCCAAATGCGCCAAACCCCAGTATTCCAATGGATTTCACATCTTTACTGACGGCCATTGTATTTCCCCATTGAATCACGATTACGCCGGTGGTCATGTGGTCGAAAACCAGGTTTGACCAGAAAGGTCATGGATCCGGCAGTGCGCGCGCCTTATCATTGGCGCTGGCTTCTTTGTCAACCAACTGCTGCCGGGCTTAATGGTCTTCCTGCCGGGCAAAGTTGGTGTAAGAATACGGCTGTTTGTGCAGCCGATTGGATGCGACGATTTTAAGAAGGTCCTGTTTATGTGTGATGCCTGTGTAATCAAATCGGTGAAGCAACGCATGCTAAATCGCCGTGATTTGTTCGTCGGAGCTGCTTCTGCTGCGGTTGCGACTAGCGTTGCTGGAGTGCCTATGCCGGCTCTCGCACAACCGTCTCGAAATGTGGTGGACATGACACATGTCCTGAGCGCCGAGTTTCCGACATTCAGCGGTGTTCCCGGTATCAGTTATGACAAGCGGGTGGATTTCAAGAAAGACGGGTACAATCTCTACATCTTGTCGATCAACGAGCACACCGGCACTCATATCGACGCGCCGCTCCATTTCAGCGAGGATGGGAAATCCGTCGCCGAAATACCGGTGAATGATCTCGTCGGACCGCTTTGTGTCGTGAATATTCGCGGTAAGGCTTCTGATGATCCGGATGCCCAGCTAACGCCGGACGATCTCAAGGCTTGGATCGAACGTAACGGGCCAATTCCCGATGGCGCGGTTGTGGCGATGAATTCCGGTTGGTCAGAAAAGGTTGGCACAGGTGGGTTTCGTAACGCCGACACGACCGGCGATGGATTGATGCATTTCCCGGGATTTCATGTGGAAGCCGTGCAGATGTTGCTTGATGAGACCAACGCCTCGGCAATTGCAGTTGACACGTTGTCGCTGGATTATGGTCAATCAAAGGATTTTGCCACCCATTATAGCTGGCTGCCTGCTGGTCGGTACGGAATAGAGTGTCTTGCCGGGCTGGATCAAATGCCAGAAATCGGCGCAACAATTGTCGTCGGCGCGTCAAAGGTTAAAGACGGAACCGGCGGCCCTGCACGTATCATGGCGTTCGTGTAATCGAAATTCGATGTTTATAATTGCACCAGCTGTCTGACAGGTCTCCCAAACCACACGAATGGATTAATCACTCAGATGACGCGCGAGCTTTCTGCCCCTGCAATATATATGGGATTGCTTGCTGCCTTTGTCGGCTACTCGGCGTCCTTTGCGATTGTGCTGGCTGGCTTGACTGCCATGGGTGCGACCGGCGCTCAGGCTGCGACAGGACTATTCTTCGCTACGCTGGGAATGGGGATTGGCAGCATCTGGTTACCAGCGCTGACGCGCACCCCGGCAGCAGTCGCTTGGTCGACGCCGGGTGCCGCGTTTCTAGCCGCATCTGCCGCATTGCCCGGTGGTTTTGCGGAAGCTGTCGGTGCACTGATTTGCTGCGCTGTTTTGCTTGTTCTAACGGGGATGATCCCCATCCTGGGCCGTGCCGTTGCTGCCATTCCCAAGCCGATTGCAAATGGTTTGCTGGCAGGCGTGCTGCTCAAACTCTGCTTTGCACCGGCACTGGCGCTGGGTTCAATACCCTTGCTGGTTTTGCCGGTACTGATTGCCTGGCTGGTCGGATTGACCTGGAATAAACTGGCAGCGATGCCGCTTGCTGTCATTACGTTCGTGATCATTCTGTTTCTGGTGGTGGACGTACCGGAAAACGCCTTCAGTCAGGAAGTAGCCTGGATTCCGGAATTTGCAGCCACCGCGCCCACCTTCACGATTAGCGCCTTCATCTCCATCGCCGTGCCGCTTTATCTTGTGACCATGGCAGGTCAGAACATTCCCGGATTTGCAGTACTCGAACTAAACAACTACCCGGTAGAACGCCAACCGCTGATCCGCAATACCGGACTTGTCAGTCTGGCAATAGCACCCTTTGGAGCAATTCCCGTCAATATGTCCGCCATAACTGCGGCGATGATGGCGGGTGAGGATGCCGGCCGTGATCCGGCAGGTAGATACTGGGCAGCAATCACTTCCGGTATCGCCTATATCGTGTTGGCATTTGTTGCTGCAATTGTTGTCTCTCTGGCTGCTCTTGCGCCTGCCGCACTCATTACGGCTGTTGCCGGATTGGCACTAATTCCGGCATTGATTAGCTCGATCTCTGCTGCATTCAGCGAAACTGACCAGTTGGAGGCACCCGCACTGACCTTCCTGATCGCCGCGAGTGGCATGACCTTGTTTGGTGTCAGCGGTGCATTTTGGGGAATTCTCGCAGGTGTGATCATCTGGTTCACCAAGAGACGATTTCAATAATTACCATTCCAGCCGAGCAGCACAGCCAAACCGTCCATTAACGATTGTTTGTTAGAAAAAGCTCAAATGGAGTGGCTAGCAAATGAATACCATTACAGCGGTTGGGACTAATCATACCGGCGAGCGGCGGGGATCGAAGGCAATTCTGCCGATCTACACCGCGACGATCTTCCTAAGCGCCTTTATGCTTTTCTCGATCCAGCCGTTTTTTGCAAAAATGGTCTTGCCCATACTGGGCGGTGCGCCGTCGGTTTGGTCTGTAGCCATGGTGTTCTTTCAGGCGGTGCTGCTTGCCGGTTATGGCTACGCCCATCTGATTACTACGCGTCTTGGACTTCGATCAGCCGCCATGGTGCATGCGGCTGTTATGCTGGTTGCATTTGTCGTCTTACCGATCTCCATTCCCGAAGGATGGACAGAACCACCGAACTCTGGCCAGGCCTATTGGCTATTGGGTCTGTTCACGATCGCGGTTGGATTGCCATTCTTTGCGGTGTCTGCCAACGGGCCGCTGCTTCAGGCATGGTTCGCCCGCACCGGTCATCCCCATGCAGATGATCCATATTTCCTCTATGGAGCCAGCAATATTGGCAGCTTCGCATCACTGTTTCTGTATATCGTGTTGTTTGAGCCGCTGCTTACGGTCTCCGGACAATCCCTGGCATGGACTGCAGGATATGCGCTTCTGACGGGCTCTGTTGGTATCTGCGCGCTGATCGTATTGCGACGCTTTAGGGCCGCCGCCAACCAATCCATGCCAGCGTTGCAAGATTCGCCTTCGCCCGCGCTACGTCAGAAACTGACCTGGGCGCTTCTTGCTGCCATACCGTCTGGTCTGCTCGTTGCGGTCACGGCCCACATCTCGATGGATATTGCCGCGGCACCCTTCCTGTGGGTGGTTCCACTGGCACTTTTCCTGCTGACGTTTGTATTTGCATTCGCACGCAAGCCGGTCTTCTCGATCAATGTCCTGTCGTCAATTCTGCCGATACTGGCTGCGCTGATCTTCCTCGACATGGTCATGGCAAACTTGCTGCCGACGATTGTTTCATTAGTCGCTCATCTCGCATTCTTCTTCTTCGCCGCACTGCTTGCCCATTCCGTGCTCGTTTCGAAACGTCCCGATGCCAGCCATCTGACGGGATTTTATTTGTGGATGTCCCTGGGCGGCGTGCTAGGTGGTGCTTTCACTACCTTGTTTGCGCCGATTGCCTTCAACTGGATTGCGGAATATCCGTTGCTCATCATCGCCGCGCTTCTATGCCGGCCCGCGCTGCACGGTAAACTCGATAGTGGAACGCGCACCGTTGCGATGGCAGGCGTTCTGGTAGCGCTCTCGATCAACAACCCCCATGTCATGGCACTGCTGATGCCGGAAAACGCGGCAGTCTATGCGATTGCCATCAGCGTGTTAGCGTTGGCGGCAGCTGTCGCAGTACTCCGTAGCGAAAAGGTGCATTTGTTTTGCCTCACGCTCATTGCGGGACTATTCTTTGCCATGCAATCGAGCGGCGTCGTGCTCGATGCACAACGCTCCTTCTTTGGTGTCGTCAAGGCGATGGAGACGGCAGATGGTAGCCATCATATCATGGCGCACGGTACCACCAGCCATGGTGCGATGCGGATTGACGAAAGTGAATCGCCGCCCGAGCCGCTCGCATATTACCATCGCTCCGGCGGGATCGCTTCGGCGTTGTTTGCAGCGCAGGAAAAAGCGATAGAAGAACCCATAGAGGTCGGCATAGTCGGCCTTGGTGCCGGATCATTGCAATGTCATCGTCGCCCGGGTGAGAAATGGACCAGTTTCGAGATCGATCAGTCAGTTGTCGACATGGCATCAGATCCACGATTTTTTAGGTTCCTGTCGGAATGCGACGGGGCAGGGCCGATCATTATCGGCGATGCCCGGATTACGCTCGCAAAACAGCCGGATGCCGCGTTTGACTACCTTTTAATTGATGCGTTTTCATCCGATTCTATTCCGGTTCATCTGTTGACCGAAGAGGCATTGCGTCTTTATCGGAGCAAGCTGAAGCCAGATGGTATCTTGGCATTTCACATATCCAATCGTTACATGGAGCTGCGCTCGCTGATCGCTGCGCTTGCAGTACGGATCGACATGCAGGGATATGCAGGCCGCTTTGATCCGCCGGCTGACTCGCCTTCGAACGCGTTGATCAATGCAAGTGAGGTGGCTGTGCTCGTCAACTCAAGGGAAGCGCTTGGCAACATTGCCGAAGACCCTCGATGGCAGCCGCTCGTCGACACCGGAACCACTCCCTGGACAGATGACTATTCCAATCTGCTCGCAGCCATTCTTCGCAAGAGCATGAAATCTTCACAATAAGCTTCGGAACTAGTCGTCCCAGGTCTCGTAGTTTTCGCGCATATAGGAGATGCCATCCTCGACAATGTCGCGCAGGACGTCCTTGTCGACATCTGAAAGTTTCTTGATGTAGAGGCAGGATTTTCCGGTCTTGTGCTTTCCCAATCGTCCGAGTTTTTCCTGCATCCTCTCCGATTGAAATCCGGTCATGACATAAATTGTCAATGCACTCTTTCGAGGAGAAAAGCCGGTCAGCATGAAGTCGCCTTCGTGCCCGCTTTCATATTTGTAGTGATAGCGGCCAAATCCGATAATACTGGGTCCCCACATTTTAGGTTTGAGGCCGGTGACCGACTGGAACCAGGTGAGCAGTTCTTCTCCATCTTTGCGACGATTTTCCGGCTCAACGCTTGCCAGAAAGCTGGCCGGGTTCGTTGTCGTTTGGGTCGTCTTGTTCTTGTAAGCCGCCAACTAGTTTTTACCTCAATCGATACGCACCTTGTCGTAAAAGGTACTATTTCCTGATCATAGGAGGCTTTGTGAGTAATTCTTCATTCTCCGGCATCCCTCAAGGAAGGCACTATCTTCCAAGGTAAGAGAAACGCGTATCCAGTCTTGCAAATTCGATCCGAATGACGAGCCTGGCATGACAGCCACACCTTCCTGCTCCAATAGACCAGACGCAAATTCATAGCCATTCGTACCTATACCGGACACATCAACCAGAGCAAACATTCCGGCCTGCGGCGGATGCACTGTCAAACCGCAATCAGAATCAAAGCACTCCAAGAGCAGTGTGGCACGTTTGGCAAATCGGTTGCGCATGCCTTCCGCCACCGTAGAACCCTGCCTGATCGCCGTCTCGGTCATGTCGGCGATGAAAGGCTGATTGCCGAAAAGCATGCTTTCGGCAAGTGGAAGCAGTGTGTCAACGAATGTGGTTGGCGCAACGCACCAGCCGCTTCGAAAACCTGGAACTGCGTGTGATTTCGAAATGGAAGAAACCACCATGATGCGCTCGGAGAGTTCATCGATCCAAAGGGGAGAAAAGAAAGTTTCTCCGTCAAAGATCAGGTCCTCGTAAACTTCGTCGCAGATGATCCATAAATCATGTTCGATTGCCAGCTCTCCAATTTGACGAGCATCTTGTTCCGTCAAAATCGCACCGCTCGGATTATGTGGGCTAGTCAACAATATTGCGCTGGATCGCGGGGTTATCCTTTCTGCGATATCAGTTGCCTGGATGCGAAAGCCATCTTGCTGGTGCAGGGGCACCGGGACTACTTCTGCGCCTGTGGATCTGATAACGCCCTCATAGGTCGCATACATCGGGTCGCCAACCAAAACCTCGTCGCCATCCTCGGCAACTCCCATCATGACCGCAAACAGCGCTGTCTGTGTGCCGGGAAAACATAGAAACTGGTCGGGTGAAATTTTCCGTCCGCTGGAAATGCTGTATTTGTCTGCTAATGCTTTTCGAAGATTAGGTTCGCCACGGGCGTCGGCATATTTTGTGCGGCCGGCTCGCATCGAATTGACGGCAGCCTCGATGAGTTCCGGCGGGGCAGGGATGTCGGGTTCCCCAATTGTCATTTCGATAATGTCATTGCCCTGCGCCGCAAGGGTTCTTGCTCTGAAATGGATATCCCACTTTGCGCCGCCCAGATTGGAGAGCCTTTGTGTCAACTGGGTGCGTTTCATTTCTATCTGGCCGATTATCTTCTTGCAGCGTTGGAATTGGCAGTGCCAAAGACTCTCTTTGATTTTTAGGAAAATCCACAATACCAGACAGAATTAGGCAAACGTGTAGCTTGCTCAATATTAGGACGACAAACCCGTAAATTTGCCGTCCTGTCTTAACTCAAATTGCTTGGTTGCAGACCAATATTAGTCGCTGCCAGAGTTGCTGTTGGCGGAGGCGCTCGAATTACCGGAAGCCTTGGCGCTGGTACGCGAGCCCGATTTGCCGCTTCGGGCGCTGCCCTGTCCGTTTGCACCTGAACTTGCGGAAGCGCTACTCGATGGCGTGCTATCGGAATCACTGGAACCCGCACCGCCTTCACCGCGAGCGCGGCCTTTACCGCCACCGGTTTTTCCATAGCCACCGCTCGAACTATAGGCCGAACTTCTGGCGCCTTTTGGTCTCGCGCCGGCTCGGGAATTGGCACTGGCACCACCGCGCGCACTTGGTTTGGAAATGCCATAGGTAAAAAGCAAATCCACTATCGAGGGCTGGTTAGATTGAGCCAAAATGATGTTAGGGTTTTGCTTAACATGTTGATTTGGCATGTTAAATGGCGACGCCGCGGAAGCCGAAACAGTCGCGATCGTGAAAGCTATTGCAGCGGTTGTGGGTAGAATTTTGCACATGAGTTTGACCACCTCTATTTTTTAAAGGTTTGTTTTCGGGTCCACCGCTGGGCATGGAGGGCAAGTTAATCATCAATTAGTTGTGAGTTCAAGGCGAATGCTCACTGCCGTTCAGAACTATCATCGTGTCATTCATTGACTATTAGGGCTCCAAATGCAGTCGATCATCGAAATAATAACGCTTCTCGAGATCGCACCCGATTGACATAAATCTGCAATGAGCCGAACATAATTGTCTGAGGGGCACAGAAAGATGCCTTGGCTTCTAAAATTACCCGGGAGAAAAAATCATGAAATTCAGAAGATTGGCCTTATCCGCTGCATTTGCTGCGACGTCGCTTTGGAGCACTTCCGCTATCGCGGAAACAGAAATCCAATTCTGGCACGCATTTACAGGACGGCTGGGCGATCTGGTTGCCGAACAAGTTGAGACATTCAATAACAGTCAGGACGACTACAAGGTCGTTGCTTCCCATAAGGGTAACTATTCGGAAACATTGAACGCAGGCATTGCGGCGTTCCGCGCAAGCGAACAACCCCACATATTGATGGTTTTTGAGGTTGGAACAGCAACCATGATGGCGGCAAAGGGTGCCATCAAGCCGGTTTATGTTGTGATGTCGGAAGCTGGCGCGAACTTCGATCAGGACGCATATATCGGCTCGGTGAAAGGCTATTACACGACGCCTGAAGGCGAAATGCTCTCTTTGCCATTCAACTCTTCGACGCCAGTTCTCTGGGTCAACAAGGATGCATTGAAAGAGGCAGGCATTGACCCCGAAGTCGATCTTTCGACCTGGCAGAAGGTTGGAGAGGTGCTCGATAAACTCAAAGAGTCCGGTCACGAGTGCCCGCTGACTACAGCCTGGCAAAGCTGGATCCATCTCGAGAACCTATCCGCTTATCACGACACCCCATTTGCATCCAAGGACAATGGATTTGCTGGTGTGGATACCGAATTGGCGCTCAACGGTCCGGTTCAGGTGAAGCATATCCAGCAGATCGGTGATTGGGCCAAAGACGGCAAGTTCATCTATGCGGGCCGCCGCAATGAGGGTGGCGCTAATTTCCGCGCAGGCGAGTGTGCCTTGTTCACCGAAAGCTCGGCTGGGTATGCGGGCATCAAGTCAGAAGCACAGTTTGATTTTGCTGTCAGACCGTTGCCTTACTGGGAAGGTGTTGATGGCGCTCCGCAAAACACGATTATTGGTGGTGCTTCCCTTTGGGTCATGGAAGGACATGACGCGGAGGAATACAAAGGGGTTGCCGAGTTCCTGAACTTCCTTTCATCGACCGACATTCAGGCTAAATGGCACCAGGATACCGGATATCTCCCGATCACTGCGGCTGCTGGCGACAAGACAAAGGCTGATGGTTTCTACGACCAGAATCCGGGAACGGACATCGCCGTGATCCAGATGACTGCAAAGCAACCGACTGCAAACTCCAAGGGTCTGCGTCTTGGTTCATTCGACCAGATCCGGGGTATTATTGACGAAGAGCTGGAAGCCGTCTGGAGTGGTGACAAGACCGCACAGGAAGCCCTCGACAGTGCCGCCGAAAGAGGCGACAAACTGCTGCGCCGCTTCGAGCAGGCGAACCAGTAACATCACACTGCAACAAACTTGGATGGTGGCGCTAAACTGCGCCACCGCCTTGCATCCAATCATCTGAGGTATCCGGGACATGGAGAAGCGCGTAACATTTCGCGGTTGGCTTTTGCCACTCGCATTGGTGTTTCCGCAGATTCTGATTTCAGGTGTTTTCTTCTTCTACCCGGCGGGTCAGGCTGTCTGGCAATCGCTGTTCATACCCGATCCCTTTGGTTTGTCCTCGCAATTTGTTGGCTTGGGAAATTTTGAATTTCTGCTGGAAGACAAATTCTATCGGGCTTCGTTCGTAACCACTGCAATCTTTTCTACACTGGTGACGATTACCTCAATGGTGCCGGCCCTGTTCCTTGCCGTGTTGGCAGATCGATTGATCAAGGGGGCAGGAACCTACCGAACATTGTTGATCTGGCCCTATGCCGTTGCACCTGCGGTCGCGGGTGTTTTGTGGCTGTTCATGTTCAATACTCGCGTCGGTGTGGTGTCCTGGTATCTTGGACAGATGGGATATGACTGGAACCACGTACTCAACGCGCCTGAAGCCATGGGGCTGGTCGTGGTTGCCTCATCCTGGGGGCGGATCAGCTACAACTTCCTGTTCTTTTTCGCTGCATTGCAGGCCGTGCCACGCTCGGTGATCGAAGCAGCGGCGATTGATGGCGCGCATTTTTGGCGCCGTTTCTTCACCATTGTCCTGCCGTTGCTCTCGCCAACCACGTTTTTCCTGCTGGTCGTCAATATCGTCTATGCATTCTTCGAAACGTTTGGTGTCATCCACACGATCACCGCCGGTGGCCCGCAGCAGGCGACAACTATCCTTGTGTACAAGGTTTTTTCAGACGGATTTGTCGGCCAGGATCTCGGCTCTTCGGCGGCACAATCGGTCATCCTCCTGATCGTGGTCGGTTTCCTGACCGTGCTCCAATTCAAATATATTGAGAAGAGGGTGCACTATTGACCGCGGCACCAACAACATCACCGACACCAATCGAGCCGCCGCCCGGCATGGTGGAGAAGCGCGGGCACGGTCTGTGGTTGACCCATGTTCTCATGATTATCGGTGTCCTGATCATATTCTTCCCGATCTGGCTCGCTTTTGTCGCGTCGACCATTACACAGCCGGAAATCGTATCACCGCCAATGCCGTTGCTGCCGGGACCGCATTTCTTCGACAATTACAAGCGGGCTTTGTTTTCCGGGGTGAATGTGCCGGTCGCAACAATGCTTTTCAATTCACTGGTGATGGCAATGGGTATCGCAATCGGCAAGATTGCGATTTCGCTTCTGTCGGCATTTGCGATTGTCTATTTCCGTTTCCCGGGCAGAACGACGTTTTTCTGGATGATTTTCATTACCCTGATGCTTCCTGTTGAGGTGCGCATCGTGCCGACCTACGAGGTGGTAGCCGGTTTCGGAATGCTCAACAGCTATTCCGGGTTGATATTTCCGCTGATCGCGTCCGCCACGGCGACATTCCTGTTTCGGCAGTTTTTCATGACTATTCCCGATGAACTTGCCGAAGCCGCGCGTGTCGATGGTGCGCGGCCAATGCGGTTCTTTTTCGATATAATTCTGCCGATGAGCAGGACCAATATCGCTGCCCTGTTCGTCATTCTGTTTATTTACGGATGGAACCAATATCTGTGGCCGCTCCTGATCACTACCGATCCTGAAATGAACACCATTGTCATGGGCATCAAGCAGATGTTCCCATCCGGTGATGACACTGCCGACTGGCCAGTAATCATGGCGACATCAATCCTGGCCATGGTACCCCCTGTAATTGTTGTGATCTCGATGCAAAGACTTTTCATCAGGGGTCTGGTGGATAGCGAGAAATAAGATGGCGACAGTAGAACTGAAAGACGTCAAGAAGCGCTTCGGCAGGACCGAGGTAATTCATGGCGTCAGCGTGGATATCGAAGATGGCGAGTTTATCGTGATCGTCGGCCCTTCAGGGTGCGGGAAATCGACCCTGTTGCGCATGGTTGCAGGCCTTGAATCGGTCAGCGAAGGCGAGATCACCATCGACAAGGTAAGGGTGAACGAGAAGGAACCAATGGATCGGGACATCGCCATGGTGTTCCAGAATTATGCGCTTTATCCGCACATGTCGGTACGCCAGAACATGGCCTACAGCCTCAAAATTGCTAAACTGCCAAAATCCGAGATCGACAAAAAGGTCGCCGATGCAGCCCAGCTCTTGCAATTGGAGCCGTTTCTCGACCGCAAGCCGAGGCAGTTGTCGGGCGGACAGCGCCAGCGGGTTGCCATGGGTCGGGCCATAGTACGTGAACCTGCCGTATTCCTGTTTGACGAGCCATTATCCAATCTGGATGCCAAACTTCGTGTGCAAATGCGATTGGAAATCAAGGAGTTGCAGTCGAAACTTGGTGTGACTTCGCTTTATGTCACGCATGATCAGGTCGAGGCGATGACCATGGCAGACCGCATGATTGTCATGAACAACGGCGTAGCCGAGCAAATCGGCACACCGCTTGATGTCTATGAGCATCCGGAAACGCTGTTTGCGGCACAATTTATCGGCAGCCCGGCAATGAACATCATGGAAGGCGAGATCAGTAACGGACAGATAAAGCTGGGCAATGGCGCCTCCCTGAATTGCGACAAAAAATTCAATGGCAAGGCAGCAATCGGTATTCGGCCGGAGCATGTCGTCATTGATCCCGATGGTCCGCTTGCGCTAACCGTCAATCTTGCGGAGCCGTTGGGTGCTAACACGCTGCTGCATGGCAAGCTGGAGGGTTCAGACGAGGCTTTTACCGCCAGCCTGGCTGGCGTTCATACCTCGGCGGCAACCTCGACAACGCTCAAGCTGTCGGTCCTGCCGGAAAACATTCATGTATTCGATGCTGCAACAGGCAGTAGCGTCGCGTGATCGCCGCTTCCTTGAAACAACCAAAAACAATCACCATGCTGGGCGTTTAAGCGTTCAGAGGAGGGTCACAAGATGCGTCGCTTCATATTTGGTTCGATTACCCACGCCATCGCCTTGGTAATCGGATTTGCACTCGGGATCTATTTCCTGCCGATCCTGACGGCACCGGAAACCCCTGATGCCGAATTGCTGCGGGAAAAGGCCAGTGCGGCAGTTTACTCCGCTGATTTCTCAAGGGATCTCAGAGGCAGCGATTTTCTACATTGGGGCGAAGGGAAAGTCAGTGTGACCCCCGAGCAGATTGTGCACGAAGGCGCATTGGCGCCGGGGCCTGACTACAAGCTCTACCTGGTGAAGGAATTCGTCGAACATGAGGACGAGTTCGAGCCGGTCAAGGAAAATTCGCAATATGTCGGTGATGTAAAGACATTTGACGGGTTTCTGG
This sequence comes from Salaquimonas sp., assembly GCA_028289365.1. Lineage (GTDB taxonomy): Bacteria > Pseudomonadota > Alphaproteobacteria > Rhizobiales > Rhizobiaceae > BOKV01. The sequence continues at coordinate 18,198 of JANQQM010000147.1, forward strand.
TCGATATCCCCGACGACGTGGATATTGAGAAATATTCAACGGTCCTAGTCTGGTGTGAGACTTTTTCGGAGTTCATCACCGCAGCGAAATATCGTTGAATATAAATCCGGGATCGGGGCAATAAATATGGAGACTGTAAGACTTGGCAGAACCGGGCTTGCCGCGAGTGTCGCCGGCCTGGGTTGCGGCGGACACAGCCGATTGGGTCAGAGCTATGGAAACAGCGAAGCCCAGTCTGTTGATCTGGTGAAATCTGCCATCGATGCCGGCGTCAACCTGATTGATACCGCTGCCGCCTATGGAACCGAGGAAATCGTCGGCAAGGCCATTTCCGGAGACCGGGGCCAGGTTATCATTTCGACAAAGCAGCCGGTGATACAGCGCGGTAAAACGCGTAAGGAAAACCAGCTAATTTCTGCAGACAGCTTTACCAAGAACGTTGATGATAGCCTGAGACGTTTGGGCTCCGACTATATCGATATCCTGCATCTGCACGGCGTTATGCCGGATCAATATGAGCATTGCCGGGAAGAACTGATCCCAGCGCTCACCAGGCTGCAGGAGCAGGGAAAAATCCGCTTCAACGGGATCACCGAAAGATTTGTCCGGGATCCGCAACATTTGATGCTGCAACGCGCGCTTGAAGATGATTGCTGGGATGTCGTCATGACCGGGTTCAACATGATCAATCCCTCGGCCCGAAAAACCGTCTTCCCCAAATTGGCGGAAATGGACATCGGCAGCCTCATCATGTTTGCAGTACGCCGGGCACTGGCAAATCCCGAAGCGCTTCGTGAAATTGTCTCTGGCCTGATTGCGGAAGGTCAGATTGACGGTGATATCATCGACCAGAAAGACCCATTGGGCTTCATCGTCGACAGTGGGGCAGCCGACAACGTCATTGAAGCGGCATACCGATTTTGCCGTCATGAGCCTGGTTCGCATGTAATACTGACTGGAACCGGGAGCGCTGAGCATCTGAAGCAGAACCTGGCCTCCATTCAGTCCGGACCGCTTGACGCTGAGATCAGTAGACAACTCGCTGACCTGTTCGGTGCTGTCGATACCGTCACCGGCAATTAAGCGCAAGCTTCATCAACCTTCCGGGATTTCTCCCATTACTTTCGGGACATGGTATCCCTTCTGCACGGCGGGTCTGGCTAATAGTCGTTTGTACCAGGCTCGGATATTCGGATAATCGACCAGATTAATCCCTTGCCATTCATGCCGCGAAATCCACGGCCAGCATGCCATGTCGGCGATCGAGTACTCACCGCAAATGTAATCGCGACCCTCTAGCTGTTTTTCCAGGACGCCATAGAGACGCTTTGCCTCTGCGGCATAACGTTCATTGGCATATTCGGCCTTGTCCGGATTGAAGTGCAGGAAATGGTGTGCTTGTCCGGCCATTGGGCCAAGACCGCCCATCTGCCACATCAGCCACTCCATCACCTTGATCCGCTCCTGCGGATCTTCGGGCAGAAATTTCCCATGTTTGTCGGCGAGATACCAAAGGATTGCGCCAGACTCCATGAGTGACATGCCAGTGTCGCGATCGACAATCGCAGGAATCTTGTTGTTAGGACCGATTTTCAGAAATTCGGGTGTCTTCTGGTCGCCCTGACTGATATTGATCGGATGGACTTCATAGTCGATGCCAAGTTCCTCCAGCAAAATGGAGACCTTACGTCCGTTCGGAGTTGTCCAGGTGTAGAGATCAATCATCGCCATTCTCCATCTATTTTTCAGCGGCCATGTCGAGCGCAGGGTCGTCATTCGCCCAAGGGCTGAATGGCGCAGGTATGAGTATCTTGTTCTCCTGGGAGACCTGCAGCGGCCGGGTCTTTTTCACATATTCCTTCCAGCCCGGATCATTCATCAGCCGCGCGCGGCGCTCTGTGCGCTCCTGCATGTCGCGATAGGCCCAAAGATGGACGATCTGATGCAAGGGGCCGATCTCTGTCGAGAAGTAGCCAACCATGCGCCCTAAAATTCGACGTTGGATGGCCAATCCTTCTTGTTCATATAGATTCAGGTATTGCGGTACTTCTCCAATTTGAAGTGTGTAAATACGTTCTTCAACAATCATGGGCCTAGCTGGATTGCGCCGCTTCACCCTGCTTGCGGGCAGCTGAAAGCGACTGGGTGGGGGTAAGCGCTTCGGGATCAACCCTCAGCTCGATGAGATATCCTTCATTGGAAGTTCTGGCCCGCGACAGGGCGTCGGCGATCTGAACGTCGCTCGTGACGACTTCACCAGGAATTCCAAACGCACCGGCATAAGCGACGAAATCGGGATTGGTAAGATCGGTGCCGATAACATGATCGGGGTAGGTGCGTTCCTGATGCATGCGAATGGTGCCGTACATGCCGTTGTTCACGACAAGGTAGATGATCGGCAGTTTGTAGCGTTTGGCAGTGGCCAGTTCCTGGGCCGTCATCAGAAAGCACCCGTCGCCAGCAACACTCACGACGAAGCGATCCGGGTGCTGAAGCTTGGCGGCGATGGCTGCGGGAACGGAATAACCCATGGAACCGCTTGTCGGCGCGAGCTGGGTACGAAACTGTCGATGGGCATGGAAACGGTGAAGCCAAACCGAATAATTGCCCGCGCCGTTCGTATAAATCGTGTCGTCGGGCAGGGACTGCGAAAAGTGCTTGATGACTGACGCCATATTAAGCGTGCCCGGCACGTCAGTAGGTTCCATGTATTCTTCGTAGGCGGGGTGGAACCCGGCTGTCCATTCGCGTCTGTCGCCGGCATTTTCCGGTAGTTCCAGCATGGCTGTGAGAAAATTTTCTGGCGACGATACAATCGACAAATCCGGGGAATAGACATGGCCCAGTTGTTCGGAACCGGGATGGACATGGACAAAGCGCATTTGCGGGATCGGGATGTCGATCAGCGAATAGCCCTGCGTCGTCATCTCGCCCAGACGGCTGCCGATGACGATCACTAGATCCACCTCTTCCTTCAGCTTACGGCGCAATTCCGGCAGGGGCGCAATGCCAATCACGCCGGCATAATTGGGGTGGGCATTGTCAATATAGTCCTGACAGCGGAATGTCGTTGCCACTGGCAGGTCAAAACGTTCGGCGACTTTCTCGACCAGCTTGGCTGCCTCGGCATTCCAGCCGGGTCCACCGATCACGAGAAGCGGCTTTTTTGCCTGATCAATCATATCTCCCAGCTGCGCCATTGCCGACGTATTCGGCGCGCTTTGCCCGATTTCCACCGGTCGCAAATCCTGGACCTTGGCCGTCCGGGAAAGGACATCTTCGGGTAGGGCCAAAACAACCGGACCAGGCCTGCCAGACAGGGCTACATGCCAAGCATGGGACAGATATTCGGGGATGCGTGCGACATCGTCGATCTGCGCAACCCACTTTGCCATTTCACCGAAAACGCGGCGGTAATCCATTTCCTGGAACGCTTCGCGGTCAATCATCGATGTCGCCACCTGACCGATGAGAACAATCATCGGGCTGCTGTCCTGAAAAGCGGTATGGATGCCGTTGGAGGCGTTGGTCGCACCGGGCCCGCGGGTCACCGCGCAGATGCCGGGCTTTCCGGTCAGCTTGGCGTAGGCGTCTGCCATATTCGAAGCGCCAGCCTCATGCCGGCAGGTGATCACATCAATCTTGTCCTGATGGTCATAAAGGCCGTCCAGCAGTCCGAGGAAGCTCTCACCGGGCACGCAAAAGACTTTCTCCGCGCCGAGGATCGCCAACTGATCGGCAAGGATCCGACCGCCGTGACGTTGCTGGCCACTGTTTTGAGCAGGTGAGGTGGGTTTGGCCATAGACATTGCGTCAGATGCTCCGGATCATTCCACCATCAACCCTGGTCATCTGACCGGTGACATAGCCCGCAGGATCGGAAAGCAGAAAGGCGGCAACGGCACCGAATTCCTCCGGCTTGCCATAACGCTTGATCGGCAGCGATGCCGCAATCTCGCTGCGAACCTGCTCAAGAGTCTTGTCTTCCCGTTCCGCTCTTGCGCTATCAAGCTGTCCAACCCTGGCCGTATCGATCTTTCCGGGAAGGATCATGTTGACCGTAATGCCATCGCTGGCGACTTCTGCAGAAAGCGTTTTGCAGAACCCGGCGACCGCGCCACGAATGGTATTTGAAACAGCGAGATTGGGGATCGGCTGAATGACGCCGGACGATCCAATGGCAAGAATCCGGCCCCAGCCTCTGGCGCGCATCGGTTCCACCGCGGCCTCGGTGATCTTGATGATGGAAAACAGAAGCATTTGCGCAGATCGCTGCCAGACTTCCAGGTCGACTCCTGTCGAAACCGAGGGCGGCGGCCCGCCGGCATTGGCTACCAGCATATCCGGTCGAATTTCTGTCCGGATTCTCTCCGCAAACTCTTCAACAACCGCGGCTTCTGCCAGATCGAGCGCAATTGGCGTGACTTCAACGCCATGTTCTTTGGTCAACCGCTTTGCGTTGGTATCCAATACATCCTGCCTGCGCGCGACGATCACCAGGTTTGTCCCTTCGGCAGCGAGTTTTTCGGCGATTGCCTCACCAAGTCCTTGCGAGGCGCCAAGTACCAATGCCGTTTTGCCTTTGATCCCGAGATCCATTTCTAATCCTATTCTGCTGATTGCGGTGTTCTGTCACGGCGCAGATGAAGCACCGCTATTATTAGTCCTGCCAATACCATCAATCCTGCTGCGACCGGGCGAATGGTGCCCGGCATGAGAAACACCGGATAGGCCATGACGATAAGCAACAATGATGGATAGAAACCGGCCCACCAAGCCTTGCCGCGATGCTTCTGATAGATCGGAAACACGATAGAAAAACATGCCAGAAGCAGGAAGAACAGCGACCAGGGCCGGGTGAGAAAAACCATGATGTCATCCGAGCGCGCAAACACTTGAGATAGCCGCGCCTCGGCGATGCTGCCCAGGACAACGCCCAACACCAGTGGAACGACCGGAAACCCAAGTGCCCGCATGAGGAAGCCCAGAATTCCGAAGAAGAACAGCGTCCACATATCCCAGGAAATGTTGTTCAGCGCGAACATGCCGAGTGCGCAGTAAAACAGGATGACACCGGTCAGCATGTACAGCTTGACCTTGGTGATCAGGACAAATCCCCGCAGCGTGAAAGACTGAAGGACCAGCATCATGAAATTAGCGACGAAGAAGGCGAGAAAGATCGAATAGGCGATTGTCGGCTCGTCGGTAATGAAAGAAGGGCTGGGTATGACGTCGTGGATCAGCAGCGCTCCCAGCATGATTGCCGTCATGATGTCGCCGGGCAGGCCAAGTGCCATCATCACGATCAGCGCACCGCCGGCCGTGGCGTTGTTGGCGGCTTCCGGCGCGATAATACCGTCCACCGCGCCCTTGCCGAATTCGTCATGTTCCTTGGAGGCTTTCTTGGCCTGGTCATAGGCCAGTACGTTTGAGATTGTACTGCCCGCTGCGGGCAGGACGCCTACGAATACCCCGATTGCAGAAGACCGCAGCACATTTGTCCATCTGCTGAGCACCTCACGCGCGGCTGCTAGGTAATTGATGTGCACGACATGGGTTTCGCCACCGAGTGGTTGGTGCGCTTTCTCGCTGGTGTTGACATCTCCCAGCAATCGACCAAATGCAAATATGCCGACGAGAACCGGCAGGAAGGCGAAGCCTTGCTCCAGCCGGTCGATCCCGAACGTAAATCTTGGCTGACCAAATACAACATCCGATCCGACAGTGGCAATCAGCAGGCCAAAGAGCCCTGACATCAATCCCTTGACCATCTGATCGCCGGCCAGACTCGCAGTAACCGTCAGGGCGAATATGATCAGGGAGAAATAGTCCACTGGCTGGAACTCGAGCCCGATAAGCGCCAGTTGCGGTGCTACCAGCATCAGGACTAGTGCTGCGAAGATACCGCCGAAAAAGCTGGACCAAACACCGATACCCAGGGCCAGGCCGGGCTGACCCGAACGCGCAAGGGGGTAGCCGTCAAACGTGGTCGCCACGGAAGAGGGGGTTCCTGGAATGCCCGTCAGAATCCCGGACATGAGACCACCGCTCAGGCCACCGACATAAACGGCGATCATCGTGGCAAGACCCTGTACCGGCGACATGGAAAAGGTGAAGGGCAGAACCAGAACGACTGCCATTGCGATGGTGAAGCCGGGAACGGCACCTGCCAGCAATCCGGCAACGGTTCCGACCATCATCAGCATCATGGTGGATAGGGTGAAAAGCTCCGGTGCGGCCAGAACCAGATTTTCGAACATGTCAGTAAACCCTCAACAGCGTTCCTTCGGGCAGAACAACACCCAGAGCGAGTGAGAATATTGCCCACATGCCGATTACAAATACTGCGGAAATGCCCGCATGAAGGCCGAGCTGCCGCGGCGACCAGCCGCCAAGCACGCAAAGGGTGAGGAACACATACAACAATCCCCCCAGCAACATGCCGAGCACGGGCATTAGGTAAAGAAATCCAAAAAAGAGCAGAAAACAGATGAATGGTTTGACGTTATCCTTAAGCCAGCCGGTAAACGACGCAATGGTTGCCGCTTCCTCGCCGGAGGTTTGAGATTGAACCATCAGAACCAGTGAGAGAAATCCAAGTGGGATCAAGATTATCCGTGGCCAAGTCCAGGACGCCAATTGCCCGAACATCGGTTCCGGCAGGGAATAGGTCGCGGCGTAAATCACGGTGACAAGGACAAGAAAGAACAGAGCGACAAAGAAGTCACGATTTAGCGTCATGATACGCCTCTAATTCGGAAAGGCCCGCGCCGGGGTTCAGCGCGGGCCCGGAAACTTATTGGAAGCGTCCGACTTTTAGCTCTTTTGCGGCGTCAAGAAAATCACCTTCTGTGTCTTTCCACCATGCCTGATACTCTTCAGGCCCAAGATAGACGACCGCGGTTCCCTTTGCGGCCTGCTCGGCGACAAATCCCTCGTCCTCGGTCGGTCCCTTGAAGACCTCAGCCCAATAGTCGACGATTTCCTTCGGCGTTCCCTTCGGCAGCATGATACCGCGGGTTAGCGAGTAGTTCATGTCGACGCCCAACTCCTTCAGGGTTGGTACGTCGGGGATCAAATCGCTGCGCTCGTCTGCGGCGATTGCAAATGCCTTCAGCGCGCCATCATCGCGTTGGGTACGGGCCGCTGCCATGTTGATACCGCCCAGATCGATCGAACCGTTCAACAGACCGGTGATGCGACCTGCCGTGCCACCTTGAAACGGTACATATTGGAAGTCGGTTCCGGTCTTGGCGCCCAGCATGATCCACAGGAAGTGGCTCGTGGCACCCATGGAAACACCAGTCGGTATTCCACCAGGATTGGCCTTGGCCGCTGCCAGCATGCCCTCGAGATCGTCATAGTCGACATGGCCACCGGCGCCGATGATCTCTGGGGTATCGGTCAGCATCGCAACTGGCTCAAATCCGTCCCAGCTGAAGTCTGTGACGCCGTTGATATAGTTGACGACCAGATGCTGGTGGATAGCGAAAAGCGTGCATCCATCCGGCTTTGCCGCATGGGCTTCCTTGGCTCCGGCACCGCCGCCCTGGCCGGGCATGGTGACCACCTTGATCTTTGTCGGCGCGTCGGAGGCTTCGATTGCTTTTTCGAAAATCCCGAAGATTACGGCTGTTCCGCCGCCTGGTCCCCAGGGGACGATCAGCTTGGCGGTAGAGCAGGGCAGTTCCACTGCTGCCTGTGCCGGTGTTGCCGAAACAGCAAAAATGGATGCAATTCCGGCGAGCATTCCCTTCACGGCTAATGCATTGATTTTCATAAATTCCTCCCTTTTTGAAGCCTATTTTTATTTTACGCAGTTTATGTTGTGCAGATTGTTCGCATCGCAAACAAACGAAAACAGACGACCCAGTTTAACGGCATCCATCGTAAAAAATCGATATTCTTTTTATAAGTATCCACTATTTTAAACAATCCCATATTGACGGAACACATTATCCCGTTTACCGAACAATATATGAGAGTACGAATTGCCGGGTGACCTGAAATGGAAGCAAATCTGTTATCGGATATGGCGGTTTTTGCCGCTGTTGTGGAGCAGAACGGATTTTCGGCGGCGGCCGAAAACCTGCAGATGTCAAAGTCCAATGTAAGTAGGCGCATCGGCCAGCTTGAGGATAGACTTGGCGTCACCCTCATGCATCGCACCACTCGGCGGCTTACGCTGACCGAAAGTGGCCGGGTATACTACGAGCACTGTGCGCGGCTGGTCTCCGAGGCCGAGGATGCCGATCAGGCAATTCGGGAAATCCATGCGCGCCCGAGTGGTGTCCTCAATGTCAGCCTGCCGGAAACGCTGGGACGCGCATTTATTCTGCCCTTGCTGCCCGAATTCATGAAGGAATTTCCGGAGGTCCGACTGAATCTCACGATCACCAGCCGAAAGGTCGACTTTCGGGAGGATCGCTGCGATGTGGCGGTAAGGAAAGGCGCGATAGAGGATGATACCCTGTGTGCAGTGTCGCTCGGCTCTTCCATTCAATACCTTTACGCCAGCCCGAGATATCTCGCATCAGCGCCGGAGTTGTCCGAGCCTGCGCACATTACGAACCATGCCTACCTTGCAGGCGGGATAACGTTAGGACCGACGGAGCTGGTCCTCTTCAATGACACTCAGCCTGTCGAATTGCGGGTGAAACCGCGGCTTTCTGTAAAAGATCATGAGGCCCTGCTGATGATGACGCTTGCTGATCTGGGCCTGGCTTTGCTGCCCGTTTGGATGGCACAGCCTCATGTTGAACGAGGTGAGTTGGAGCAAGTTCTGGTCGGGTATTCCGGCCCATCAGTCGATTTTAACGTGGTGTTTCAGCCGCATAGGGGAATGGCGCCGAATCTGAGGGTCTTCGTTGATTTCCTGAAGTCGAAATTCAGGCTTAATCGGCCTTGGGAGCAGGAATCCAACGTGGTGAAAATGCTCCGGGCCGGCAACTATTGAGGCTTGTGTCAGAGAGGTTGTCGCTCACCTTGCTCAAGATTAATCGGGCATTCGGAAATCCGGCTCCGCCTTTCCGTTGAAAGGACCATCAACTAGGAATGTGAAACCTGCCTCGGGATCAGCGGCGAGTTGGGCGTCGGAATAACCCTCGAAAGCTGTCGTCACCAGCATTGTGTCGAGTTTTTCGCCAACGAAGACCGGGCAGCTTGGTTGGGCCACGGGCATTTCAATGCTCTTAATCAATGTGCCATTGGGCGAAAAGCCGTTTACCGTACTGCCGCCCCAGCATGCATTCCATAAATTACCATCTGCATCGGTAACCGATCCGTCAAAACCACCGCCGGTTGGCAGGTCGCTGCCTTTCAGAAATGGCTCCGGTTCACCCACCGGCATGCCATCTAGCGGGTTAAGCGCTACGCGCCAGACAGTGTTTATTTTGGTATCGGTAAAATATCCCGTTTGGCCGTCCGGCGAGAAACAGATCGAATTTGGAATCGTTATTTCACGATACAGCGGGCGAATTTCCGTTCCGTCGAACCAATAAATGCATCCAGCCTTGTCTTCCGCCGACTTGCCCATAGTACCAATCCATAAACGGCCAGACGGATGGACGCGGCCGTCATTCGAGCGTGTATTCGGATTGTCCGCCTCCAACTCGGCGATGCGTTTGAGGTGGCCGTCTAACGTCTGGCGAACATAAAATCCGTCTTCTGTCGCGATTAGTTGGCGGTCACCGTCAATTCGGGCAATGACCGATCCCATGCACGGCAGTTCATGGGCCACAGAGACGTCTGTTCCAAACCGGTATTCATGAAGTTTCCCGGCCAGGATATTGAACCACCAGGCGGTGTTGGTGTGTGGATCGTAGGTGGGTCCCTCGCCAAGATCGCAGCGTTCAGCCGGTAGTTTGCTGATGTCAAAACCGGAACTCATCATGAAATTCTCCAATATATCATTCAGGCGCTCGAAAATGGCGAACTGAATTCAGCTATTTCTTTGGGCCGGAAGTCAAGCGGGGTGTCCGATAGACCTTGTAACAAACCAAATTTCATCGGTAATAGGAAACAAACAGATTCCTCTTCAGGTGACAGGTGGGAGCAAAATTCATGGCGAATGCAGCAAAACGATTATCCGGCAAACGCGCCTTGGTTACAGGAGCAGCCGGCGGCATTGCGCAGGCGACTGCGAGACACTTTGCCGAAGAAGGTGCAGCACTTTTGTTGACGGATCTCGACTCGGTAGGCCTGGAGCCAATTGTCGAAGAGTTGCAAGTAAAAGGTGCCTCGGTACTGGCAAGCGGAGCAGATTTGACCAAACGGGCGGAAGTCGATGAGCTGGTCCAAAACGGCAAGAAGGAGTTTGGCGGGTTGGACATCCTGGTTACTTGCGCCGGGGGTTATAACGCCTATGCGAATTTTGAAGACATCAATGAGGATGATTGGGATCGCACCATAGAGCTCAACCTGAAGACGGTTTATCTTTGCTGCAGCGCAATCATTCCGGTAATGAAACAGGCTGGTTGGGGGCGAATTATCAATCTCGGTTCACTTGCAGGGCGCAGCACCAGCGCCGGATCTTCGCCAGCGCACTATGCCACTGCAAAAGCAGGCGTTTCAATGATGACGCAGTACATCGCCAAGGATGTCGCGCCATTTGGTATTACCGCCAATACCGTCGCTCCGGGCACAACGATTACGCCGCGGGTTCGAAATGTCCTGACACCGGAGAAAGAAACGCAGTTTGTTGCCCGAACCCCGATCGGCCGCCTCGCTGAACCGGACGATATCGCCGGTGTCATTACCTTCCTCGCCAGCGAAGAGAGCCGTTACATCACCGGCGCCACGATAGACGTAAATGGTGGTCGACTGATGCTGACATGAGCACTTGTGAGTGCTAGCGCTTGCCGTCAATATACGCTGCGAAGGCTTCCTCGTAATCCGGATGCCATCGGCTTAGGGCAGGGCGGTTCTCAATAATGTCCCCCATTGCCCAGGCCATTCGTTTCTCGTCAAGGTCACGCGCTACGTCGTTATCCGGGCAGAGGATATAGAAATCGCCGCGATTCATGCTCTCAATGAAGAAGTCAGCGGTTTGTTCTGCCGTCCAGGCCGCAGGGGGTTTCTCGGAAAGACTGGTTATGCCTGTGAAAACGAAGCCTGGAATAAGCAGATGGGCTGTTAGTTTGCATCCCTCGGTATTGCGAAATTCATGGGCAAGCGCCTCGGTATAAGCCTTGAGCGCGGCCTTCGAGACATTGTATGCCGGATTTCCAGGCGGCGTTGTAATCCCCTGTTTCGAACCTGTATTGATGATCGCGCCCGGTTTCCCGCGGGATATCATTCCAGGGGCAAATACCTGTACGCCATTCAGCGGTCCCTTGAAGTTGATGTCAAGTATCGCTTGCCAGACCTCTGTCGGACCAAGGCAGTTGGACCGACCGCCGATACCGGCATTATTCATAAGGATGTCAGTTCCGCCGAAGCGGTCGGTGACCTGGGACTCCAGCGCTTCGATCTGTGAGCGATCCGAAACGTCAACGGCAGCGGTCATTACCTCTGCGGCGCCAGCAGCGCGGACAGCATCTTCGGTTGCGGCCAATTTTTCTTCATCACGATCGACGACGACCACGCGCATGCCCATTCCGGCAAATCGTTTCGCGGATGCCAGGCCTATGCCCGAAGCGCCGCCGGTAATTACTGCAACCGAATCTGAATTGAATGCGGGATGGGTCATCAAGCGTCCTCCTGTTTAGGTTCTACCTAATGTCTCGTGGCTTGAGTGCAAGACCGACAGATATTCGATCCGTTACAATTGTCTATTTACATGTCTGCCTTGTTGGGGAACCTTGCGAATGTCGAAAAACGGTTATCGACATTATGCGGGTGATGAGGCGTATTTCATGAAGTCACAAACCAGAATTGTCGTCATCGGTGGCGGGATCGCAGGCTGTTCGACGCTCTATCACCTGACGCAGGAAGGTGTGTCCGACGTTGTACTGGTTGAACGTAACGAATTGACCAGTGGTACGACATGGCACTCAGCCGCGCAGGTTACGAATTTCGGCATGAACCAGACGATGATCGGCCTGAAGAGCCACTCGATAGCCTTGTACAAGGAGCTTGCCGACGATCCCGAATACCCCATCAACTATCACCACGGTGATGGCGGTATTCGCCTTGCCAATACCGAGGAACAGATGCAGGGATATCGCCATTTCGCCTCTGTCGCCCGTGGCATGGATGTGCATTTCGAGGTGATAGATGCGGAAGAATGCGCGCGCCGGCATCCGCTGATCTCCACCGAAAATCTGCTGGGCGGTTTGTGGGATCCGCTTGACGGCGACATTGACCCGGCGCAGCTCTGTCAGGCGCTGGCGCGACGCGCGCGGATGGCCGGCGCTGAAGTCTATCGCAATACGCCGGTGATCGGTCTGACCCAGCACAGCGATGACAGTTGGACCGTCCATACCGAAAAGGGTGACATTGATTGCGAGATCGTCGTTAATGCCGGCGGTTATCGGGTGAACGAAGTCGGTGCAATGATGGGGGTGCAGCATCCCGTTGTCTCGATGGAGCATCAATACTTCCTGACCGAAGATATCCCGGCGATCGTCGACGCCGGTCACCGGATGCCGCTGATCCGCTGTCCGATCAGTGATTACTATTGCCGGCAGGAAAAAAACGGCTTGCTGATCGGCTTTTATGAGCAGGATTGCAAAACCTGGGGAATGGATGGCATCGATCCGGACTTCTACAATTCGCTTTGTCCAGACGATCTGGAACGGGTTATGGACGTCCTGGAGGGTGCCTTTGCCCGCATGCCGGTTCTTCAGGAAACCGGCATCCGGACAATCGTCAACGGTCCCATTACCTACACAATCGACGGCGCCCCCCTGGTGGGTCCGATCCCCGGTAAGCGCAACGCATATTGCATCATAGGCCTGCGTGCTGGTCTGGGGGAAGGTGGTGGTCACGGTTGGCTGCTCGCCCAGCAGATTGTCCATGGTGAAGCCTGCTACGACACTTGGGTAATCGACCCGCGACGGTTTACCGGCCACGCCAATGTCGAACTCACCGCCTTGAAGGCGATAGAAGACTACCAGAACGAGTTCCGGTTTCATTTTCCCCATGAACACCGACCAGCCGGACGACCGGCCAAGACCACTCCACTAACGCCGGTGCTGGAAGCCGAGGGCGCAGCATTCACAGTCATCAATGGATGGGAGCGTGTGGAATATATCAAGCCATCATCTGAATTCGAGCCGAGCCTTGGCTTCAAGTTCGATGAGACATTCGAGATCGTCGCTGCTGAGGTGCGAAATGTTCAGGAAAATGTCGGCTTGTGTGAGGTTTGCGGGTTCAATCGTGTCGAGATAACCGGACAGGACCGGCATGAATTTTTGGACAGAATGACCTGCGGGACAGTGACCAAAAAACTCGGCCGAATATCGCTTGCATACCTCCTGAACCATCAGGGCAATCTGAAATGCGAGGCGACCATTGCGAACCTGCACGCAAGCGAACGCGGCCCGGATCGTATCTGGTATGGATCCGCGGCAGCCAGCGAGTTTCACGATTTCGACTGGCTGCAATCGAATATCCGTGCCGATGAAGATGTTCACTTACGCTCGCTCACAAATGATCTGACATTGCTGGTTGTTGCCGGTCCGAAATCACGGGAAGTGCTTTCGGCCTGCGCCCGGGGCGATTGGTCGAAGGAGGCATTTCCTTGGCTTTCCGTACGCGAGTGTTTTGTTGGCATCGCGCCCGTAACGGTCAAAAACATCAGTTTCTCCGGCGAGCTTGCCTATGAAATCCACGTACCCAATGCCTCCCTATATGCTGCCTATTTGGCGTTGCGTAAGGCCGGAGAGCAATTTGATCTCAAGCTATTCGGTTCGCGGGCAGTAGAATCGATGCGCATGGAAAAAGGGTTCCTGCACTGGAAAAGCGATATCCTGACCGAGTTCGATCCGTTCGAAACCGGACTGGATCGGTTCGTCAAATTGGAGAAGGGTGACTTTGTGGGAAAGGAAGCTTTGCTTGCGCGCCAGGCAAAAGGTTTACGTAAGAAATTGGTTGGCCTGAAAGTCGAAGCGTCGCATGCTCCGGTACATTCCGGTGCATCTGTAATACTTGAAGACAGGGTGGTCGGGACCGTCACTTCTGGTGATTGGGGGCATCGCGTCGGAATGAATCTGGCCAATGCCTTTGTCGATCCGGAACTTGCTCAACCAGATACCAAGTTGAAACTGGACTTATGCGGAGAAATCGTGGATGCCCGCGTGATACCGATGTCGAGCTATGATCCCCAATTTGCATTGTTGCGGTAAACCGATCCCGTCAATCATTGGTAAATGACATCGGCCAGGTTCGAGGTTCATTTCCCGGTCATGCAACTAGTTGTCACGCATGCTTGTGTTGTCCGTTCCTTCGGCACCGGCAAAAACAGCGAGGATACGGGCGAAGTCATCACCGGTATTTTCGCCGTTATGGTAGCTGGCAAATGCTTCGAGAAAGGCATCACCCTCTGTGTAGGTGCGTATACCGTGCTCGCCATAATCCACCGTGACTTCGCCCTCCAGTACCCAGGCAAAAAGCGGTGCATCGTGTTTATGCCAGCCGGTTGTCTGGCCGACCTGCATGGTAACAATGGCTGCAGTAATTTTGGGGATGCCTTCAGGATAGGCCATCTCCTCACCTATGACTGTCTTCGTGTCAGAGACCAAAATCTGCACCGGCGGATAGACTGATTTGGCAATGACAAAGCCGGATGCCATGCCGATTGTCCCGGCAATCAGGATCGTGACCGCTATTGCAGCAATTTTGTTCATTGGAGGCACCTCAATTCGTATCTGCCTGCCTATGATGACACATATTTAGGCATTTGAAGATCTCTCGTGGCAGCTGGTCGAAGTGTATCTTTACCAGTAAGAAGTGCCAAGATTCTCTTCGAATCTTCAGAATTGACTCATTGTAGGTCTCACAGACATTTGTTTAAAAGTTCGGCGTACAAAGTTGCGGCAGTGAACTAAGTATCGCAATAAGGTAGTTTTGATTGTTATAGCCGTTATGAAATTACCATATCGAAATATATTTGCGGCGAGTATCCAGCGTCTGTTTTTCCCAAAAAAAGTAAGAACAAGCGCGAAACCCTTGGTGACATTTGCCATAACCTGGGCGCCTAGAGCCAGCAGTGCCAACTGGAATGCTGCATTGAAGGGCGCAGAACATAATCTGCATTCGATCTATAATCAGAAGATAAAAGACCATGAAATATTAATTGGTTATTGTGAAGAGGATACAAGATTCCTGCCGGATTTTCTCCATCGATATCCCGTGAAACTGATGCCTTTCCCGTTTACCGAAAACACGGTCGATGAAAATGGAATATTTTATATACGAGACAAGTTCTACAAATTGGCTGAGATGTTGAAGGAGTCAAATGGCGAGTACTTCTTTAATGTCGATTGGGATGATGTCGTCAGTCGGAACCTGATCACTCACATAAAAAAGCACCCCGCCCCATACGGATATTATTTGTCAAAGGGGTTCTTCTTTTACAGAGATCAATCATTGATAAGAAGTATCGGCAACTTCAGTAATCGTTGCGGTTCAAGTCACATTGTTGCGTTTACAGATGAAGAAAAATCGAACCCTGGGTCGATAGATTTTCGTCACAAGACACTGGCTAACGATCGTGCGCGATTGGGGATGCCTTTGACGGAGATAGACAAACGGTTCGTGCTGTATGCCCAAGATCCCTGGAGTGTAAGCCTGACGAAGATGGATCAGCGAAGGCCCGTGGATAAGAGAAGGTTAATTCGCAATAAACAGAAACGGGAGTTTTCGTTTCTCTAATTAAGCTAGCGACATAGATTGTATCTGTCCTGTTTCGTCAGAAATTCAGGCAACCGCTGGAGATAGAATTGGTTGAGCGGATTACGAACCCTGGCAAGAGACAAGCTACATGGAAAGTTTCGTGTATTTCACTAGTTTGCCGGTTCGGGAGGTTTTAGCTCACCAATGGCACGTGCTGGATTGCCACCAACGACCGTGAATGGTGCTACATCCTTGGTCACTACAGCACCCATGGTGACCAGGCTATATTCGCCGATTACGGTTTCTTCGCGTATTTGCGCTCCAGGACCGATGTGCGCGCCGGTTTCGACCACCGATCTTCCGCTCAATACAGCGTTAGGTCCGACAAACGCAAATTCCCCCAGCCTGACGTCGTGACTGACATAACAGCCGCCACGAAGGCTGCAATGCCTTTCAACAACAGCGTCAGGCATCACGCTGACAAACGGACCAACATAGCTTCCATCTCCAATTCTCGCACTGTCAGCAATACTGGCAAATGGATGCCGGACGCTGATCCATCTTTCGTCTGGCACATCGAGTGATCGAATGTAGCTGAATCGTTCGATTGCGGTCTTGGGTTTGTGAATTGCTGCCAGAAGTCGGATGTCGGGCGTCAGTCTTACCCAATCTGTAAAACATCCGAGCACTGGAATTCCGGAAATTTCCGAGCCTGGTTCAACGAGATCATTTAAAAATCCCTCCAAGGATAATTCCGGGTGATTGCTCGCACCGGCCCGGACGGCATCTGCAGCAATAAGTCCGCTGCCTTCGCCGCCAAATATTGCAATTCGGTCGATGTCTTTTGTCTTCATCAATTTCTGATAACTGCTTTAAGCAATAGACCGAAGCCCCCAAACTCGGATCTGTTTCAGCAAGACTATTTGCACCAAATTCGTATTTCAAGTGAAGCACGGGCTTCAACTTCCTCACTTTTTAGAGATTAGCAGCGCAGCATTTGGGCGGAGTAAATTGGTACATGGGAAGTTGTACGCTGCAGAATGGATGAATTGAATTATCCCGTTGAAATATATTCATCTATCGAGAAATGGAAGGGAATCCAGAACATTCCGTTACAGAATAGCTGCTAATATGGTGGGCGCTGACGGGATCGAACCGCCGACCTACTCGGTGTAAAAGACTATCCATATATATATATTGCGATATAGCTAGACACGTCTGGATACGATATAATCGTTAAATAACAGATAGTTAAAGTGTCATTATGTTTCCAGACCTTGCTGGCGCTGTCGACGAAACATCTGCAATTTGGTACCTATTTTGGTACCTTTTCGAATCTGCAATTGGAGGCATCAATGCCAGTAATCCAACTGACTGATCGCTTTTGTGCAGCAGTCAAGGCGGAGCAACGTCGCCAAGTTGATTGGTTTGACTCCAACACTACAGGGCTACACTTACGAGTTTCACCAGGTGGTACGAAGACTTTTGCGCTGTTCTTTCGGCGTCGTGACGGTCGCCGCGCCCGTTATACAATTGGTCGCTATCCCGAACTTTCATTAGCAAGTGCACGTAAACGTGCCAAAATCCATCGTGCTGAAATTGTAGATGGGAAGTTTTCCGGGGCAGCTGCTGGAATTAGGAATCCCAGGCCAACTGTTGCTGACTTAGTCGAAGAATACATACTGAGGCACGCTTCCACTAAACGCAGAGGCGATGAAATCGCTCGCCGTCTACGTCATGATGTTGTGGTGAAAATTGGCCATATCCATCTCGAAAAGTAAGCCTTAAAAGCCAGACAGTCGCAGTGGTTTGTTTGGACAAATCAAACAACTTTCCGGGCCATGCGGGTCCTTCCAACAGATGTACACCCAAGGGTACCTTCGCACTCGCGAGTGGGACGCCTGCGTTGTTGTTCGATGGGGTTGAGATTGAGGTTGTTGTTGTTGACTTATTCGAAGCTGGCTCACTGCTGATGAACCACAGGGGAGGGGGTGGGTCTGATCCTAGCAGCCTTTGATCTCTTGCACCGGACTTGGCCTCATCCAGAGATTTTTTTCCCGTGAACAGTGATTTTTGAGACATAACTCTCGATTAACAAATGAGTAAAAATCCTAACCATCTGTAATTGCTGCTTTATTCACATCAGAAGCGTCGAACCAGCCAAAATTTCAAGAATTTTTTCCCGTGGGGTCAGCATGGGAACTTCAACGTCGTTATAGAATGAGTACTGCTTGTCATGGGGGGAGGGGCGGATGAAATCACAACAGCCTTTTGAGATCGGACGGGGCGTGTAGCAACATTATTTTGGCCGCGAATTTCCGAAAAAATTTTCTTGGGTCGCGAATTAATCGGTTCTCGGAGAATGTCTGATGTTGGGGGAAGGCTGACATTTGCTGCAGTAGCGAAAACAACCGCCTAATTTCTCCAAAGCGGACATTGCAAAGAGATCATCCTGTTCTGTCCGCGACACCGTCGTGATGTCTGCAACGTGCCAAAAGAAGACATTACGCGCGCTAGCGAATTATGACCGCAAATGGCCCGGAACGGACATTCCTGGCATTCTTTATCAGCGTCGATGATACGGACGCCGCAGCCGCGCTTAAACCATCGGTCACCTGCTATTGCGCTGCTGCTTTCGCATCAAAAACAACTTTGCCTTCAACAAACGTCATAAGAACCTTCGCTTCGCTTACCTCTTCAATGGGGATCTCAAAGAGGTTGCGGTCCAAGACAATGAAGTCAGCCAGCTTGCCGGCCTCGATCGAACCCAGTTTATCTTCGGCAAAGTCCAGATAGGCAGAGTTGATCGTCCGCGCGGCAATTGCTTCCGGCAAAGTAACTGCTTCGCTTGCCGCCGCATCTTGCGGCCCCCCGTTGATGGGATCGCGGCGTGTGACGGCGGCCTCAATCGAGGCCAAGGGGGCTTGCATATAAAGCGGCCCATCAGAAGCGATAACGAAGCGACCACCAGCATCCGAGACCGAGCGCATCCGGAAGACGCGAGTGGACCGCTTCTCACCTACCATTGCGTTAAACACATCGTTGAATGGATTTGGAAACCAAAGAACCGGAGAGAACTCCACCGTCAGATTGAGCTTGGCAAATCGCGGTAAATCCTCGTCAGCTATAATGAAGGCGTGGGCAAGCTGATAGCGCCCTTTGAGGTTACCAAGCTGCTTCTTTGCGATTTCCATGGCGTCGAGGACAAGCCGCACGGCACGATCACCCACCGCGTGAAAGACCATGCCACGCAAGCCAAGTGTCTCGAAGCGAATGATGTCGCCGGCAAGGCTAATCTTGTCGTGAAAGAGCAGACCGCGATTTTCTTCGTCGCCACCGTTCAAAGGGTCGTTCAAAGCCGAGGTTCCCCCGATCAAGAAGGGGTCCACCATTGCCGCCGTTCCCGTCGGTATGCCGTCGAGATTGACTTTGACGTAGGCCGGGTTGAGCCGCGGGGCGAACATTTTCTTGAACCCCTTAATAGCAGCGAGTTGATCCTCCGTGGATTGAAACGCACGTGTCGGAGCGTGATAGCTCCACGCGACGCTGACGCGAAGCAATAGGCCATCGCTGGTAGCCACCCTGTGCAGAGCTTCCACTTCCTTAGGTTCGCCATGTAGCCAACGGATCGAGGTTAGCCCGTCTTTAGCGAACATCGGCAGGACCTGACGGATTCCGTTGACATGGGTGTCAACATCGACGGTTGGCAGCCATTTCATGGCGTAATACCCCATGGCAGCTTGCTTCATATAACCGGTTGCCTGACCGGTTTTTGGATCGCGTACAATAATTCCATTTCGAGGATTGGGCGTTTCGCGGCCAATCCCTGTTAGTTTCATCGCTGCTGTATTGAGGACAGCTTCGTGCCCAGTTGAGGTAACCACGTATGCTGGCCGATCGGAAACAGCAGTGTCGAGCCATTTGGCAGTCGGCTCGCCGTCGAAAAGTTCGGCTGGCAAGTTGTGCGCAAAAAGGTATTCAAGCTTTGGACGTGCCTCTACGTATTCGCGGATCAGTTTGGCCGCTTCTTCCGGTCCGGCATCACCGGGGATTCCAAGAACGGAATCTGCAAGAATAGACCCGACATACCAGTTTCGTGGGTGGATGTGGATATCATAGAGGCCCGGTAAGACCATCTTGTCTTTCAAATCAACGACCTTTGTGTCTTTGCCCGCCAGCGCCGTAATTTCATTGGTCGAGCCAACAGCAATGAACTTACCGTCCCGTACAGCGAAGGCCTCCGCCCAGCTCTGTGCGGGGTTCACTGTCCAGGCACGGGCATTCGTGTAGATCGTATCTGGCAGATTGGTCGAAGCCCCTTGCGCAATGGCAAGGCCGGAGAAACCAAAGAGAATTGCTCCGACCAAGAGACATCGAGTGAGACTGTTCCACATCGCCCAGACCTTCCAGCTTGTCGTCGTCGTTCAGCCCTGTTGAGCCCTGAAAAGACGAGGAGTTGACCACTGGACCTCCTTACATTTGTGAGCCTGCTCGCACAAGACAGCCGAACGGAGGAAACTGGTAAGTTTCAAACATGTATATGGTGTCGCGGCTGGAATAGGCTGACTGAAATTCAATGTCTGTTTTTGTGAAATTGAGCAGGTGGTTTCGCAGTTGCAGCGAATGTCCCCTTCGCCCCAGCACCAGGAGTTGGCGGCAACGCCGAAAATGTCCACATTGGGCCAACAGCAGATGTTCTGACCATTAACAAGCAACGTTCGATAGTTGCCAAAATCAACCGCACTATTGAAGTATCCTGGGCAAATCACCCCGCAAAAAAGTGATTTTGACACCCAAACAAAGCTTGCCAATGTCTCAAGCAGAACCGGCCCAAAGAAAGACATTTTGTTGCGAAAATCTAACCGACCGGATTTGTTTTTGCGTCTGATTACTTTTGTGATCTGAAGAATTTGGATAGGTTTCAACTGCGCCAAGGAAATCTGCGACGGCTGGGATATCAACAGGGAGGAAAAATATGCTCGACACAACGTTAAGGGGCAAGACCCAGGCATTTCTTGATGAGTTTGGTCATGCTCTGGAAGCCGGGGATATAGCTTCCGTAAAGAACATGTTCGCAGAGGATTGCTATTGGCGAGACCTTGTCAGCTTCACCTGGAACTTAAAGACCATGGAGGGGCGTGACGAAATTGGTGACATGCTTAAGCATCAGCTTTCGGATACCAAACCAACAAATTGGCAAATCGCGGAGGGAGAGGATCCGACCGAAGAAGACGGCGTGGTTACCGCTTGGATTAGTTTTGAAACAAAGGTTGCGCGCGGCTACGGGTTGGTTCGATTGAAAGACGACAAGATCTGGACCCTCCTCACAACAATGGTCGAATTAAAGGGACACGAGGAAGCCAAGGGATTTGCACGACCACTGGGTGCAAAGCATGGCGCTGGAAAACACCGGACGACCTGGAAAGAGGAACGGGAACAGGAAACGGCTGAGCTTGGCTACAAGACACAACCCTATTGCGTAATCATCGGCGGTGGCCAGGGAGCGATCGGACTTGGAGCGCGGCTTCGCCAGCTTGGTGTGCCGACCATTATTGTCGAAAAAAACGACCGCCCCGGCGACAGTTGGCGCAATCGCTACAAATCCCTGTGCCTGCATGATCCGGTTTGGTACGACCACCTGCCTTACATCAAATTCCCCGAAAACTGGCCAATTTTCAGCCCGAAAGACAAGATCGGCGACTGGCTGGAAATGTACACAAAGGTGATGGAGCTGAACTACTGGACCCGCGCGGAAGCAAAATCTGCCAGCTATGACGAAGATGCCAAGGAATGGACAGTTGTCGTGGACCGGGATGGCGAGGAAGTCATCCTGAAGCCCAAGCAACTTATCATGGCGACTGGAATGTCCGGTAAGGCAAATGTGCCGTCCTTTCCCGGTTCCGAAAAGTTTGAAGGTGATCAACATCATTCCTCGAAGCATCCTGGGCCGGACACCTATAAAGGCAAGAAAGCAATCGTTGTCGGTTCCAATAATTCTGCCCATGACATTGCTGCCGCGCTCTGGGAAAACGATGTGGACGTGACCATGGTCCAACGATCTTCGACCCATATTGTAAAGTCGGATACATTGATGGAAGTTGGTCTTGGGGCGCTTTATTCGGAAGAGGCCGTGGCGGCAGGGATGACAACCGAAAAGGCCGATTTGATCTTTGCTTCCTTGCCCTATCAAATTTTGCACGAGTTTCAGATCCCGGCCTATGCCGAGATGAAGAAGCGCGACAAAGAATTCTACGACGGGCTTGAGAAGGCCGGGTTCTGGCTGGATTGGGGGGATGATGATTCCGGACTGTTCATGAAGTATCTCAGGCGAGGTTCGGGCTATTACATCGATATCGGCGCCAGCCAGTTGATTATCGATGGGGAGATCAAACTCAAACGCGGCCAGGTCACCGAAATCGACGAGGCCGGGGTTGTTCTGGATGACGGGACCCATCTTGAAGGCGATCTTATCGTCTATGCGACGGGATATGGATCAATGAATGGCTGGATTGCGGATCTCATGGGACAGGATATGGCTGACAAGGTCGGCAAAGTCTGGGGACTTGGGTCTGATACGACAAAAGATCCCGGCCCCTGGGAAGGCGAGCAGCGCAATATGTGGAAGCCAACTCAGCAGGAAGCGCTGTGGATGCATGGCGGCAATCTGCACCAGTCTCGGCATTATTCGCAATTTCTTTCTCTGCAAATAAAAGCCCGTATGGAAGGCATTGAGACACCGGTTTATGGCCTGCAAGCCGTTCACCATCTCAGTTAGGCGTCGATCCGGGTCCAATACCTATTTTTTGGCTCGGATCCTTACGACCACGATAAAATGGCAGAACATGGATTTGGACCGCGACAAGCTATTTGTCGCAGGCGAACAGTTCTCTGCGGTTCACACAGGTATTTGCATGTCTAATATCTTTCCCAAGCCAAATTGATCCTTGAAGTTCTATGTGCGGGCGCG
Organism: Salaquimonas sp.; assembly: GCA_028289365.1. GTDB lineage: Bacteria > Pseudomonadota > Alphaproteobacteria > Rhizobiales > Rhizobiaceae > BOKV01. The sequence goes on from JANQQM010000147.1 coordinate 40,942, forward strand.
GCATGCTTGTAAACGTTGTCGACACACTGAAAGTCCGCTATGGGCCAAAAGCTGCCGTAGCGGTCGATGAAAAGCAATGCCCGCTAGGTGCCAATGGCGGACATTCAAGCGTTAGATTTGTTTAGTATTCTGGCGGCCCAGCGACGTTCCTTATTTCACTTAGTCAATCTCTAGGAAAGGAGGCCTCATATAATCGGTTTCCATTCATGTCACATGCGGCGAAGAAGACTCTTTAGCTCTCAATGCTTTTCGATCAGGCTTATCCTGGTGCGCTCACCGCATCGACATCAGGTTGGTCATCAGCCGGACATCGATCTCATAAGTAGGCTTGTTTTTTTCAACCTTGTTCCTGCTCGATGAAATTTTGCGGAACGCAATTCGTAGCAAGCTGAGAGCTTCATTTGTGCATCTGGCGATTGGATTGTCATGAAAATTATGGCGGTTTGCTGTGTATGACATTGCGTTTTCCTGTGTTGGCTGTTTTGGTCTGCCAAATGAAGGTCTCACCGGCGTGTAAAACCTGCGGCCAAACCACCGTAAAATTTGCGTAAAAAATGAAGCCGTTGGCGTTAAATCCCTAAATGAAAAGAAAAATCTCTCGACAATCCAGATAGTTATTGGTTTTCTTTGCTGATGCCATTGAGATTGTTCGGCGGATTTCATCTTTCAGATAACGCAGGTAAGCCTGTCGACCTTCCAACACGACAAACCGGACTGGTACTTGCGGGTCTTGCTCTTTCCGGGCGCAATGGAATTTCGCGCAATATGTTGGCGAGCTGGATTTGGCCAGATCGCGGTGACTCTCAATCACGATCGAGTTTGCGACAGGCTTTGGCCGCAATTCGAAAAGCACTTCCAAATTCCTTTCAGAAAGGCGCCATTGCTGGAAAGGCCGATCATCTTCAATTGGTTTGTGATGTTTCGGATATTGACATATTTGCCTTCGAAAAAGCGGCGCATTCAAATGATCCGGCAGATCATCTCAAAGCGCTTTCACTTTGTTCCGGTCCTTTGCTTGACGGCATCAACCTGACCGAACCACTCGAACAGTTGGTGTTACCACAACGCGAACACTTTCGTAGTATTGCACTAAAGCTTATCGACACGCTTAGCCAAGACGCAGAAATTGCCAGGGCGCAGGCTCAAACAATTGAGGCAATATCGGCCATCATTTTGCAGTCTGACCCAGCTGCCGAGAGCGCCCACCGCGGACTAATTCGCATAAGGCTTTCACAGGGCCAAATTGCCGAGGCTCAACGTCAGCTGGAAATATGCCGCAATGCAGTAAAGGAGACATATGGCACCGATCCAGCAGTCGAAACGTTGGCACTTCTGGAAGCGACATCAAAACACGCTACGGGGCGAAAGCGTGATTCATCGTTGATCAACAATGCAGACAAATCGTCGAATCTTTTTTCGAACCCCGCATTGTTGGTCATGGAGTTTGAAAATTTGAGCGGTGATCCGAACAAACGCTATTTTGCGCGCGGTATCGCCGATGATATTGCGATTGCGCTCGCATATTGGCGCTGGTTCCCAGTGATCAGCCCAAACGCAGTTTCCATCGGGTCTGGAAAACCACTCGATATCCGTGATGCTGCTGACCAGGTTGATGCACAATATGTTCTGACAGGTTCAGTTCGCCATTCTAGCAGTCAAGCCAGGATAAGTGTTCAACTAACCGAAGCATCAACGGGTCGCACGCTTTGGTCGGAACGGTTTGACCGGGAAATGAACGATGTTTTCACGGTTCAAGATGAAATAAGTGAAAATGTCGTTGCTCGCGTAGAACCCCATCTGCAGGCAGCTGAAGTTGAACGACTTGTATACAAACGGGCAGACAAATTTACCGCATGGGACTATCTGCTACAGGCAACACAAGCCGATCTTGACGGTGGGCCGGGTTACGGTACGCAGGAAGCCAATCTAAAGGTACGAGCACTTCTTCAAAAGGTGTTTGATGCAGGCTCTCCGCCTGCAACAGCATTTGCAATGCTGGCGAGATCCCACTGGAAAGACGCGATCATGGGGTGGAGCGGCGACCGAGAGTATTCGCTTCGGCAGGCTTTGGATGTTTCCGGTGAAGGGATAAGAACCGATCCAAACGATTGGACTTGTCGAGGTATACATGGGCTTGCCTATCTCTTTGGATACCACAAAGCAGATGTTGCGATTGAGCATGCTCGGGAAGCTGTACGATTGAACCCAAGCGCCCCATTGGCGCGACATTGTTTTGGATGCGCCCTCGAATTCAATGGCTATCCTGACCAAGCGTTAGAACACCTTAATAGCGTCTTTCGACTTGACCCAAACTTTGCCGGCAAAGCCGCAGTGACCGCTGATATAACGATGTGTCACCTGGTGTTAAAACAGTTTCCTGAAGCGGCCCAATGGGCAGCAAGATGTCGGGCGTTAGCACCGGAATATGTCCGTGGATTGCATCGGGTTGTCGCTGCATTAGCATTCGCAGACCGCCTCGAGGAAGCAAGTGACGCCTTGGCAGAATTGTTGAGGTTGCAGCCCGACTTGTCGGTAGATTACATTGAGCACACATATCCGTTTGTTGATCCTTCATATCGCCAGGTCTTGATTGAGGGGCTGCGTCGCGCTGGTTGGAATGCTTGACTTGGAGTTGGCACTCAGGACGAAGCGCTCGAACAAAATAGAGCCACAATACCAAATGCGATTCAGGTCATATGAGACCCCTGGGGTTTGCTGCGTGCCAAAAACAGACCCAGCTTGCGTGATGCCGCACCTATTGTGCGGATTTCAATAGTTCATCAACTCGCTCTCGGCCAAGCTCAATTCGGCATGAATCTATGGCGATACTTGTGCCAGATCCCCCTCCATATGTTGCGCCGATATACTCACACTGTTGATCTCTAAAGGAAGTCCATGCGGCTTGCGAGGCGTCCAGGGCCGGTTCTGCAACTTTTCGGTCGGTAACTTGGTCGAGCTCTTTGGCCGAGGTTCGAGCGATGCCGAGGGCAATCTCGATCGCCTGATCTACTTTGGATAGCGCTTCGGCAACACAATTTCCAATCTCGACCTGGTTGCTGTTTTCGCTGCACTCCAGCGAGGGATCTCCATAGGCGAACGTAGAAGTTCCCAACAGCACTGCGGCCGAAATAAATACCCTGATACTCAACTGAAAGATCCTTCTAAATATCGATATCGACGACAATAACTCGTCGCAAGTTTATTCCGAAATAAATCAACAAACGCAATCTTGGCAAATAGATTCAATGTCCGCTTTGGTCCAAAAGCTGCCGCGATCACGGCGTTCTGTGAATGTCTGAAATAGACCCGAAAGAAGACATCATTCGAATATGCAAATTATGACTGCAATTGGCCCAATGTGGACATTCGACTGGTAGCCATTTTGTGTGGCCTACCTGCTCGAAAGCAAGTTCAATCTTAGTTTTCGCATTCGTGCGCGTTTGCGAGGTGATGCGCTATGGAAAGTTGCACTTTCCCAGGTGTGGTAACAAACGTACAACATCGTCCGCATTTCAAGTTCTTCGCCTTTAAAGCCCATTTCGCTAAAGATTCTGCGCAAGAATTTCATCCGAACTTCAATCACGCGATCAACCGCGTCCTGCGCCATTTCATCGTATTTTGCCCAAGATCGAATTGCGAGGTCATACTTTCCGAGGTCTTGCTCTTCGATCATTCTTGTCACCCGCTCAAGGCGTACTTTTGGATCGCCGGCATGAAGCAGAGGATTTGTGGTCACAATTTCGGTGTATTCATGGAACCAGTAATCCAGCAGGTGGCCATATAGATCCTGTCTGTCTTTGAAATGCCAATAGAACCCACTTCTTGCGACCGACAGATTCTTTGCCAACCGCTCGATACGAACAGCCTCTATTCCGCCCTTTTCCAATTCTTCCAATGCCACGGCCAGCCATTGTTCCTTGCTGACACGTCCGACTCGTCTTGGTCTGGGCATGGCGCGCACTTCTCCTTGCAAACTAGACAGTAATGTCTATAATTTTAGACAGTACTGTCTATAAATCATTAGAAAAATAAGGGAGGTCGGTACTATGCGCAATATCAATCACTACAAAACAATGTTAACTGGTGCAGCACTTGGCGTAACGGCGCTACTAGTCTTGCAGCATGCTCCAAACGCTTTTGTCGATTCATCAGAAGCAGCCGGCGGTATGGTCCCCGGACCGAACGCAAAGGCTCCTGATCGATATGTTTATTATCCTGGAACTGAAGTCTTGGATGAAGACGAGGTACGTGTTGTTGCTTGCGGGACGGGCATGCCGGATCAGCGGCGAGGTCAAGCCGCAGCATGCTTTCTGTTTGAGTTTGGCAATGGTGAGAAGTTTATCTTTGATATTGGCACCGGGGCCATGCGCAACCTAAACGCACTTATGATCCCGCCCGAGTTTCTGACCAAGGTCTTCATTAGCCACTTGCACACAGACCATTGGGGTGATCTTGATGGGCTCTGGGCAGGTGGCTGGACTGCTGGACGACCCGTGCCACTAGAGATATGGGGACCGAGTGGTCAAACGCCGGAAATGGGCACCGCCTATGCCGTTGATGGCTTCATGCGCGCCTTCAACTGGGATTTCCAGACTCGACAGTTCAAGATCACGCCGATCCCGGGTCAGATCACTGTTCACGAGTTCGACTACAAGCAGATAAACGAGATTGTCTATGATGATGGTGAGATTGTAGTGCGTTCGATTCCAGCAATTCACACCGGTGATGGGCCGGTGAGCTATATAATCGAATATGCCGACCTGAAACTCGTATTCGGGGGTGATACCGCTCCCAATAAGTGGTTCGTCGAGCATACTAAGGACGCAGACTTTGTCATCCATGAAGCGTTCGCCGGTCCAGAATATTTCAAGAAGGACTATGGCCAGCCTGCACAGCTTGCCTGGCGGGCGTGTTGCGAGTTTCATTCATCTGGTCCGGCCTTCGGCAAGGTCATGAGCGAAATCAGTCCTAGACACGCGGTGGCATATCATACCATGGAGGAAGCCCATCAGCAGCTGCTGCTCGATATTCGTTCTACGTATGACGGTCCGCTGTCGGTTGCGATGGATATGATGACTTGGAACATTTCCAAGGATGGCGTGATCGAGCGCATGGCGGTCTCACCAGACCGCGCCAGCGCCGTTCCAGGGCCAACACCGCAACCGGGTCCAGATTCGAGCGTTCCCAATCCAATGAGCGAGTTTACTTATTCGGGCGAATGGGGACCGGGTTTTAATGCGCAGAACGACATGCTTGATGAGTTCTCAAAAGAGAACGATCTGAAGGACGTGGATTGGCGTCCAAGCAAGGCTTGGTATAAGCCATAATGCAATTGAGCGGCGGCATTGGGCTTCGATTACAGTCGGGCATGATGTCGCCTTTTGGCGCATGGCGGACATACCCGACTTAAAAAGATATGTCGGCCGTGGGGTAGTGGTGACTGTTTTTGAAGCGATTTGATTGCATTGCGAATGGCTGACTGGTAACCCAGCCCGTAGCAATAATACCGCAACAACCGAGCGACAGATGATTGAGGAACCACCCCTAATCACCATTAGGGAAATCCGAAGACGCCCTAGTCAGAGACAGATAAAAGCGTTTCAGGATGTGTCGACCAGCTTTGTTGTTGACGCGCTTTTAGGCGCTGGTGCACTCAGTCGTGATATTCAGCCCATAGGCGACGGCCGCGACATAGATTGCAACGTGGTAGGCCCGGCTCTTACAGCTGATAACGGTCCCGCAGACCTACTTGCCCTCCATGCCGCGCTCAACTTCATTCAACGAGGCGACGTTGTTGTATCAGCATTTGACAGCTATCAGGGTTGCGCCGCCGCCGGCGACAGTGTCATGGGCATGATTAGCAATAGCGGTGGGGCTGGTCTCGTTACCGACGGGCCGGTTCGGGATTATTTAGGTATCGTCGAAGTTGGCCTACCAGTATGGTGCACAGGGCTAACCCCAGCATCTCCATTTCTCAGTGGCCCCGGCAAAGTCGGATTTGCTATCCAGATTGGCGGCCAGCAGGTGGAGAGCGGCGATATGATAATCGCGGACCGGGATGGCGTTGTGGTTGTTCCCTTCGATAGAATCGACGAGACTATTGGCAATCTTGAACGGGTAAAAGAGGCCGAAACTGTTCGTGACCGCGCTATCGCCAATGGACTGAAAATTCCAATGCATGTAGCCGAATTGCTGGAAAGCAACAGAACGAAGTTCAGCAAATAGTTTTCGGGTTAATATCAATTACATTTTCCTTCTTCCATTGTCCTCAGCAATGAGCACGGATAGTTGGTAAAACAATCCTAATTTGCCAAATCCAAAAATAGCTCAATAAAACATACAAACGGAAAATGCCGGTTTTGGTTTGGGCGCTTATGCCGCCTGATGCGGAACCGTTGCGCATAACGCGCAGCTTTATTTCCTGCAAACACCAGGTCCACGACACGATCATTATGTCTTAATGGGGCCAAAGATACTGTCTGCGGCAACCCCGACGAATGTACGCTAATGGCCCAAAGCGGACATGTTGCAGGCAACAAACTTCTCTCGGGCCTGGGCCGGTAGACTACATTCCTGAGCACAGTTTCAACTATGCCAAAGTGAAGATCTCGATGGGCTGACTGACACCTCTTACTTCAACCTGACCAATTTTCTTAAGACTGCTCTGTGTTGCTTCATCGACAGTGGTCCCTGAAATCAGGAGTGACGTTCCTTGTTCCTTGTTTAGCGCCTCTAGGCGCGAAGCAAGATTGACCGCTTCTCCGTAGACCGTATATGTGACCCGTCCTCCGCCTCCGACATTTCCCGCGATCACCGGACCAGTGCTAACACCCACCCGGATACTTAGCTTCTCGCCTGCGAAGGTTGTTGATTGCACCAACTCCAGCAGGTCGACTGCTGCGTTTATTCCATTTCGTCTGTGCTCCAGATCTTCGGCGGGTACATTAAAGGTTGCGAAAACAGCATCTCCGATAAACTGGGTAACGACCCCGTTGTGCTTGCCAATCACTTCAGAAGCAGCTTCAAAATAGTCATTGAAAGTGTCGACAACCGCCTGAGCTCCTTTTGTTTCAGTTAAATTAGTGAAGCCTGCAACATCTGCTATTAGGACAGTTGCTTCCCGTCCGACTGGTTCCAGCGCCCCTTCCTGCCGGATCATCGAATCGGCAACTGCTTTTGGAACAAACCGCCCGAACAATTGCGATATTGCAGCAACGCCCTGTTCAGCTTCCAGCTGACGCCGTACCACGTCCCGTGCACGTTGCATGACAATGGCAATCAGCATAGCAACGACAAAGAATACCGTAGCTTCCTGCATGCGCGTACCCGTGGCCACAAAATCTGGGTCAAGAAAGACGGCAAGGAATTCTTCTGGCGTCGGCTTTACTGGTATGTCATCCCACTCCAAAGTTCGTTCCATGCTTGAGCGGACGTGTATGAAAGCAGCCATCCATCCCGCTGCCCCGGCCACCCCCGACCAAAGCACCAGGCCAGGCGAGAAACTGAATGCGGCGACTGCCAAAATCAGGAAATAGAATGGAAACACCTGAAATCTAAAGATCATCGCATCTGGCAACTGAAGTCCCGGCTCGGCCGGCAGGAATGCTACAGCTCCGCTTAGCAAAACGAAGTCTGTCGTGATGAAAATAAACTTTATCCAGGGCCGATCATACGATGACCCGATAATTCGGAAATGTAGTAGCCCCAAACCTATGAACAACAAACCGCCTAGGATGAATTCTGGGGCTCTATCAACACCTCGGGTCGTAACCAACAGAGTGGTGATAAACACGACCGCAACGATTCTGCCCTTGATGGCTAACTTCAATCCCGCTTGCTCGGCGGCGTAGAACATTTGGTCCGATTGTGATTTTTGGGTATAGCTAATCATGACGCTAGTTATCGCGCGTAAAATCCAAGTTTTAAATCACAATGTTGCTATACGTTTTCGCGAAGATGGAGTTTGAAATGATCCCCATCCTTCAAGTGCTGATTACCGTAGAAAAAGTTTCGGAAGAACAGGTCCGCGCAATAGCACTCAGACATGGAAGCAAAATTGTAGGTCCAATACTCGAGTAGTGTCGGGCAAGGAGCGAGGTAGCGTTCACCAAATTCTTCGAACAGTGCTCCATCAGGGAATTTGAACGGCACGAATTGGCACTTAGCGGGCGCCAACATCTCTGGTCTCGATGTCTGATTGGAGTTCACCTGCTGTCACTTAGCCTTAGGATCATTGTAGGCTACATGCGATTAGATTTGGCATTAGTCTCGGGTTGCTGCCATTATAGAAGCTGCTGACGGTCGCTATCAATCGACGATATGCGGACGTGACCTTCCACAAAAGACTTTCTAAGGTGGAGATCAAAATGATCTATCTTGTTGCGACTCTAAAAATCGAGCCAGGTTCGAAGGATAAAGTTCTTGCTGCAGCGCGACCTTGCATTGCTGCCACGCGAGAGGAAAAAGGATGTATTTCTTATGATCTGCACCAGAGCCTGACGGATGAAAATACGCTTGTATTCGTAGAACGTTGGGAAAATCGAGAAGCGCTTGACGGTCATTTCAAGCAGCCTCATATGCTGGCATGGCGTGAAGCCGGCGGGCCGTATTTCCTAGATCGTAAAATAGAGATCATAAACCCTGACACAGTCGATAATTTGTAATTAGGAAATCAAAACTTTTCGGTTAGCAAAGGACCGTTACTGGCACCTATCGGATGTGTGAAATCAATTGCCAAGATGTCCTTTTTACTGGCCCAAAGTGGACATAGGTCTTATTTTTCCGAGGCTAGAATATATCTAGGACCGAAACTGATTTTCAGAATTCCAAATACCTGCGACAATTTCATTTGCCATTCGAAAATATGCCTCGGCAGACGTTCGCCCAAAACAAAGGCCTAAAACCCGTCACGATGAGTGAACGTTCCGCCCATCATTGTCGCAAGAATTGGGACATCAGCTACCTCGGTAGGAAGAACCGTATAGAGATCGCGCTCCAAAACCACCAGGTCGGCATATTTTCCAAATTCAATACTTCCGATCTTATCTTCCATCCTGGCATCGTAAGCACCGCCCATCGTCGCTGCGTACAGGCATTGATCGAGCGTCAGCGATTGATTAACTGGAGGAAACACGGTCGTGTTGTCCGGATCTGATGGGTCACGCCGCGTCATCGCTGCTTCACATTGGGTTAATGCGCCCATCAGGGCCGGGTCTGTACTTGGTACATCCGCTCCCAGGCTTACGGGAACGCCCGCATCAATCAGGGTTCGGATTTGCTGAAATTGCTGTACCGTGACTGCCATGCCCATTATTTTCAACGCGCCTTCGAGCCCGCCCCCCCAAGTGGTTCCCCAAATTGGTGTCATGTTGACAAGCAGTTTATGGTCTACGATGCGCGCAATATCATCAGGATGCGCAAATGCCAGATGCTGAAGTGAGTTGCGTGCGTCGATGTTCCCTGCTTCTTTGGATTTGATAAAGCTGTCCACAGTTTCGCGGACCGTTTTAGAGCCGTCAACGTGAACTGCCACATCAAGGCCAGCGGCATTGGCTGCCATGACAACTTCTTCGGTCAGTTCTGCTGATACACCGCGAATGGCCTTCTTTTCAGGTTGGTCAAGCCATGGCCCCAGCATTACCGAGGCGTGGCTGGTGTGGACCCCTTCCGGATGGACCTTGATGCCCTGTATTCGCACAGTGTCGCTGTCATATTGTTCCTTGAGTTCCAAGGTGTAATCAACCGCCTTTTGCGCGGAAAAATCATCCCCCTTTACCAGCATCATCATATAGGTACGCAGTTTAAGTTGGTCCTTTTCAGCCAGATCCTGAAGAATGGCCATGGCGACCTTGGTGTCTTCGAAGTGTGCGTCCTGATCCTTGATGTTCGGTGTGCCGAGAAATTGGTTGATATAGGCGGTGTAGCCAACGCTCGCTGCAAGATCATAAAGCTGTTTTTGACTGTCGGGGATCATCGTCTCAGGCTGCCAGGCGCCTGATTTGATATATCCGCCCATCCACGCGAATTCCTTGGCATAGCCAGTCGGATTGCCCTCTTCATCGCGTACAAAATAGATCAAGCCGGGCACGGGATCGGGAGAATCCTTATCGATGCCGCCCATCTCCATGGCTTTCGAGTTCATCCAAGAATCATGCATTGTGTAGTCCTGAAGGAACACCGGACGATCCGGCACAATCTCATCCAGATCAGCTGCGGTAAACTCGCCACCCATCAAGGTCGCGTTCCAGCCACTTCCTCGAATGAATTTTTCATCCGGATTTGCGTCCGCATACTCTTTGATCAGCTTCAGATAGTCTTCCTTGGATCGACCTTCGCCGAGCAAGACCCCCATCTGGGTCCAGCCTGCGGCAACCAGGTGCTCGTGGCCACTGACAAATCCGGGCAAGACCATTTTCCCGTTAAGATCGAAAACCTGGGTATCTTCGCCAATAAGTTTTTTCGTACCTTCATCGTCACCGACATAAGAAATCTGAGCGCCAGTTATGGCGATAGCCTCTGCACGAGGGCGATCAGGATTCATGGTATGGACGATGCCGTTGGTAAGCACTGTATCTGCTTGTTGGGCTGCAGAAGGGGTCATCATCAGTAACAAAACAGCGATTACCAAAACAATAATTCTCATGCTGGGAGGCCTCTCCATCTATTGATCCAAGTGAACCATACGGAGCAAGCAGAAAGAATCCAGTTAGTAATTGAAACAATAGACCAAATGATCAATGCAGCTTGTAACCCATCCATTGGCCAGTTGTCCGCTTTTGGCACAAAACGGACTTGCTCTGAGACGAATTGAATGTCTGCTTTAGGACTCATATCTGCCGTTCCTTACTCATCGCCAAAACGGGCATTATTGGCCCAAAGCAGACATCTGACATTCTGCCGATAGGACCATCTGGATATTATTGCTTGCCCTCCAGCTCTTGACTAGACAGAAACCGTACACTGGCTTCAGCGTTATATAGCTGGATCGACGCATCCCTATATTCGGGGTGCAGATACCATCTGCAGCCAACTGCGATGACCAAAATCGCGAGAGACGGAAGCAGATATTCGGAATGTGTACCCATCAGCGCGCACTCGGAAGCTCCAGTGGCTTTACAAAGCGCTCATCCAGTCCATCCGAAGGAGCTAATCCGATCGGGTTGTAATGCCCTCTTGCTGGTGCAGAGTCGGACTGATCCGAGAGATTGATGCGGTGGCTTTCTTGCGCAGACGCCCCATTGACGAACCCGCCTAGAAAGGCACCGAGCGCGACGAAGAACGCCAGCGCGATCAAAACATTCAACAGTATTTTGGTCGCTCTCATTAATTCCCATCCCTTTACCTAAAACACAGGGGCCGGGGCAGTCGCCTAAACCTGCGTCCCCGTTGGCAGCTTCCCAAGAAAAGTTGCTGCCTTACCCCTGCGCCTTCGCCCCTCTTGTCAGCAATTGCGGAGACTGAGGGGCAAAGCATGCGTGAAGTCAGTTTGTTTGTGCTCTGTTTGGATAGAAATCAGAGGGCGTCTTTGATTGATTATTACCGCCAAGCTTTTGGGAATTGCTGCCAATAGCTGGGATATCTACATCTTAACAGTTGCCGGGAATGGCCTGGTGGCAAGTTTCCGCCATCTTTATTCCAATTGGAGATTTGACGGTCGGACAGATTTCCCCGACGTACCTTTGGCGTATTTGGGGGGGACGGCACGCCGGGGGAATTAGCAGATCCGCCGTTGGAGAGATCAGCATCAGCGCATAATCCGGAAGATCGCCGTCGGTCACATTGGCAGATTGGGTGCTTTCTTGTCCATCATACTGAGAAGTATTCCAAAACGTTTTAGATAATCCCAAACCGCATTGGTTCTTAAATGGGCGTGACGAAACATATATTATATTTGAACCTGAGGGGTAACTACAAACATTCGCTCTGAAATTCGAAAGAAACATCCCCGGTAGAACACTGGCGATAGTTTAGTTAGAATTAGCGAAAAAGGAACTTCCATGAAACGACGTCTCGCCGCTGTTCTTGCTGCCGACGTGGTCGGTTATTCCCGACATATGAGAGTTGACGAGGTTGGAACCCTTACCACTCTCAATGCACATCGCGAGAAAATCATAAATCCCAACACAGAACGCTTCAACGGTCGTATCGTCAAACTAATGGGCGATGGTATCTTGATGGAGTTCGCTAGCGCTGTCGATGCAGTGGGCTTTGCGGTAGAGATGCAAAATGCCGTAATCGCGGCAATCCAAGATTTGCCAGATGAACAGAAAATCGTTTACCGGATCGGTATCAATGTCGGAGACATAATTCTCGAAAATGGCGATATCTTTGGTGATGGTGTCAACATTGCGGCCAGGCTAGAAGGTCTGGCGGAGCCCGGTGGAATTTGCGTGAGCGGTACAGTGCATGATCAGGTTGCGGGTAAATTGCCACAAGATCTGGGCTATATGGGCGAAAAGAGCCTGAAAAACATAAATGAACCTGTTCGAGTTTATGCTGTCGCACTCGAACAGGAAATGTTGCAAAAAGAGACCAAGCCACTTGGCGAGAGGACACTCGAATTTGATCCGCCGGATAGGCCTGCCATCGCAATCCTTCCATTTCAGAGTCTGGGCTCCGATCCTGACAAGGACTACATGGCCGACGGATTTCGATTTGGAATATCAGCAACGCTCGTACAGCTGTCCGGATTGTTCCTTGTCCATGCACCGGTACTCAATGGCTATCGCGGCAAGAACGTCGGCGCGCAATCAGTGGGGAACGAATTGGGTGTTCGTTACATCCTTGAAGGCGCTGTTCAACAAGCTGGAAACCGTATTCGTGTAACTGTACAGCTGACAGACACAGAAGCAAAGCAGACCATCTTAGCTGAGAATTTTGATCGTGTGCTCGAAGATATATTCCAGTTGCAGGACGAGATTACGCGCGAGATCATTTACTCACTAAACATCAAGCTTGTTGCCAATGAAGTAGACAGGGTCTGGTTTGGCAAGCTTACACATCCTGACGCTATCGAATCCTACTATCGCGGTGCCAGTCATTTCTATGAACTCAACAAGGACGACAATGCGATAGCAAGACAAATGTTCGAGAAACTTTATCAGGCGCAACCGGAATCAGTCGTTGGCCCAAGCTATGTTGCGGTGACCCACTGGATGGACAGCTTCTTTGAATGGACTGAGCCTTCC
>JANQQM010000161.1 GCA_028289365.1 Salaquimonas sp.
CCGCCCACGCATGAACGACGCAGCCCAGCTGGGTCTCTGGGTCCATCGGATCTCCAAACCGGATTGCGCGAGCCTTTTCCTCGATCAGCGGTACGAGCCGGTCGGCGATGGATTCCTGGGCAAGGATACGCTTGACGGCAGTACAGCGCTGGCCTGAATTTCCGGTTGCGCCAGCGACCGCGATCGTGGCGGCCTTTTCAAGATCCGCGTCGGACAAGTCATTGAGGATTATAAGCGGGTCGTTGCCGCCCAGTTCCAAAGCGGTACGTTTATATCCAGATTTTTCGGCGATCATTTTGCCAACCGGCACGCCGCCGGTAAAGGTGATGATGTCGATGTTGTCATTTGTGATCATCTCGTTGCCAATGTCTTCCGGCATGCCGGTAACGACTTGGAACATCTCGGGAGGAAGGCCAGCCTCGTACAGGATATCGGCGAGCGAAAGTGCGGTCAGCGGTGTCAATTCAGTCGGTTTGCAAACGACGCAATTGTTTGTCGCGATAGCTGGTGCGATCTTGTGTGCCACCATGTTGAGCGGGTGGTTGAACGGCGTAATCGCAGATATCGCGTTGACCGGCTCACGCTTGGTATAGATCTTTCGATCCTTGCCATGCGGTGTCAGATCGCATGAGAAAATCTGGCCGTCATCGAGAATCGCCAGCTGACCAGCAAGGGTAAAGACGTCATAGGAACGGCCGGTCTCGTAGAGCGAATGTTGCTTGCAAATGCCAAGTTCCAGTGTCAGCCAGTGTGCAAGTTCTTCCCTGCGTTCTCGGATAAGCTCGGCAGTCTTGAACAGGATTTGCTGGCGTTCATATCTGGTCAAATCAGGCTTGTAGTTCGCTGCGATCTCAAAGGCGCGCGCAGCGTGTTCTGCCTTGCCGGCCGGTACAGTCCCGATGACTTCTTCGGTGTAGGGGTATGAGACCTCCACGACGTCTTTCGTCTTTATCTTTTCACCGCCGATGCGCATGGCGTCATGGCGTATGGTTCTTTGTGATCCACTCATCTTCAGGTTCCTGTTCAGGAATTTGCCTGCACGGATGCAGCCCGCGTGGCATGGAAAAAAGCGTCGAAGTTTCTCAGTTCCGGCGCGTCGGGCAGGTCCGGCATGACCCGATTGACAATGAACGGAACACGCTGTTCGGTCAGACCGCCATGGGAACGCAAAGGTTCGTCAAGTGCGGCAAGGTCGTGCCGGCTCTCGCTCGTGCCAAGCGTCATGTTTTCGCTGGAAATGATGACGAGGTCACCCATCCTGTCTTCAGGCAGCTCAAAACGAGCACAGGCATCACGCTTGTTCAGCACAAGCAGAATACCGTCCATTGCGCTTAGTCTGGCAATGAGATCTTCCTCGTCGGCATTATCAGGAAGATAGGCGGTGGCGAACGCGCCCAACGCCCCGTGATGGACGACATAGGGGTCGGTGATCGGAAGGATTACCCGTGCCTTCGCCTCTCCCAACCATTCATCAAAATGATCCTGCAGGTAGATTACCGCCGGGGAACCGTCAGAAAGATGCTTGGGTTTCATGCCGTGATCCCCGGTGATCACGATCGCCGCGCCGAGGGCATCAAGTTCACCGAGATATTTGTCGAACATTTCGTAGAATGCATTGGCCTCTGGCACGCCAGGCGCATATTTATGCTGTACGTAATCCGTGGTCGTCAGATACATGACATCGGGTTGCATTTCCTTCAGGAGCTTGACGCCTGCGATAAACACAAACTCCGACAATTCGGCAGAATAGACATCCGGGACTGGAGTCGACAGCCAGGCAGAAGCGTTTTCAATTCCGTTTTCTTCGAGTGTTGTTGTGTCTGAGCGTTCGGCGGAAAAGCAGAATGCACGTCCATCATCGAATTTCAGGCCGTCACCCAGCAAAGCCCGCAGCTTGTCCTTGGCCGTGACGACAGCAACTTTCTTGCCGGCATTGTAAAATGCGCTGAAGATTGTCGGGGCACGGAGGAACTTCACGTCGTTCATCATGACTTCGGTGCCGGTATCTGGGTCATACAAAAAGTTGCCGCAAATACCGTGAACGGAAGGGGGCCTTCCAGTCGCAATCGACAGGTTGTTGGGATTGGTGAAGCTGGGGATGACGCTGTCAGCGTGGCGTACTGTTCCGGATTCCCTTATTCGCTTCAGATTTGGCATCAAGCCCGCGGTGATCGCTTCTTCCAGATATGCGGGTTCGCAACCGTCGAGGCATATCCCAATTGCACAGGTCTTCGGCATTGCATAGTCGCGTCCATTGACGTTCAGGCTCGAGGTGATTGGAGAAATCTTGTTCATTAATCGTTCCGATCTGAATAGAACCCTGGTTGGGTGAATTAATTCAGGCTGCGAGTTTCCTGCGCTCTGACAATGCCGATTGAGGCGGCTGGGCGCTTGCCACGCCCATTTTCTTCAGGGCGCTTTCGGTCGCCAATACAACTTCCCGCATGACATGCTCATCCATCTGACCGATGCAGCCGATGCGGAAGCTGTCGACGACCGTCAGCTTGCCTGGATAGATAATGAACCCGCTTTCCTTCATCAATTGATAGAACCGGTCGAAAGAAAATGCAGGGTCGGCAGGGTTGAAGAATGTGACGATGATTGGCGAAAGCCAGTGTTCGGTCAGGAGTGTTTCGAAACCGAGGCGCCGCATGCCATCGACAAGGACATCCCGATTCTTGGTGTATCTGGCGCCGCGTGCTGCGATTCCGCCTTCCTGGCAATGCTGCTCCAGTGCTTCAAGAAAGGCTGCAACGACGTGGGTAGGGGGCGTGTATCGCCATTGGCCGGTCTTTTCCATCACGACCCACTGATCATGGACATCCAGAGAGAGCGAATGGCAGTTGTCCTTGGCCGCTTCCAACGCGCTCTTTCGCGCGACAATGAAGCCAAATCCGGGTACGCCCTCGATGCATTTGTTCGCTGAGGATACGAAAGCTTCGCAACGAATATTGTCCATTTCCAAGGGTAGGGCGCCAAAGGCACTCATGGAATCAATCAGCAGTTTGCGGCCCATCGAATAGGTGGTTTCTGAAATCTCGTCTATCGGGTTTAGAATTCCTGAAGAAGTTTCACAGTGTACGACGACGACATGTGTAATGGCGGGATCCTTCTCTATTGCATCCAGCACTTCATGGCCGCGCGGTGGTAAATAGTCACCCTTGTCGATCACGACGTGGTCTCGTCCGATGCGGGCCAGTGTCTGGACCGTCCGCTGGCCATATGCGCCGTTACTCAGGACGAGTGTCTTGCTCTCTCGCGGGAGCAGGGAACCGAGCATCGCTTCCACAGCAAAGGTTCCGCTTCCCTGCATCGGTACACAGTCGAATTCATCCTTGCTGTCTCCAATCAGGGAGAGAATGCCAGATCTTAGTTGGCGGGTCATCTCGCGGAAATCAGAATCCCAAGAACCCCAATCGCGAAGCATCTTTTCCCGGACGCTGTAAGCTGTTGTCAGCGGTCCAGGCGTCAGGAGGTATGGGTCGCCCATGTAAGGCCTTCCAATAGACGAAATTCCTGCTCGATCGGATTCATTTTCCATTTAGTCTGGTCCAACAGCAAATGAGCTTTGTTGCAGGTATTATTGCCATTAATCACACCTATATGAAAAATCGATAAAACATATTGTTATATAGATTCTCATGATAATTTCTCCAGATTTGTTTTTCTGGATTTGCGGCGCGATATGTCCGATTGCGAGTATGTAAGGACGACCTGCTGCGTTGTTGCAGTGGCTTGCGGTATGGATGTGATCAATAAGTGATGGACCCTAATTCCGGCATTGAATGCGATGCAAACCCATGAACTCGTGATGCAGTATTGATCTTTTAGTTAGTTCTCATGCTAAGCTGTTTGTCGATGGAGGAAAGCAGCAAACCTAACGATAAAAAGGAGAATTCTAATGCCCCATCTTAGATTAATCTCCAGCATTGTGCTGAGTGTGATTTTTCTTGCAGGTGGTACAGGGATATCATCGGCGCAGGTTCAGGATGTGCTGCCGTCAAAGGACGATACAGCGACCAAATTCGAGACCGATCATTTTTCGCCCTATGCGGGCAGGAATTTCCCAACCAAGGTGTTATTTGGCGACACCCATCTGCATACGGAAATTTCCGTTGATGCCGGTACCATGAACCGGCTTAGCCAGGATGACGCTTACCGATTTGCAAAGGGTGAGGAGGTTACCACGACCCACGGCTTGCGGGCGAAACTCGGGAGGCCGCTCGATTGGCTGGTTATTGCCGACCATGCCGAAATGTACGGCTTGATGCCGCAACTGCTTGCCGGCGATCCAGAAATCCTAGCTTTTCCCCAGGCCAAAGCCTGGTACGCTGAACTAACGACCGGTGATCATGACCGGATATTCGGCGCTGCGATGGAGATCGTGGCATCACTATCGCAACCTGATCCACCATTTGCAGGTGAAAAGGCGGTCAAGAAGGCCTGGCGCGAGTACATAGAACTTGCCGACCGGCATAATGATCCGGGTAGTTTTACAGCGCTGATCGGCTATGAGTGGACTTCCCAGGGTGGGGACAATATCCATCGGAACGTGATTTTCCGGGATGATGCAGACTTTGCCAAGTTGGTCGTTCCCTTCTCCCAATTCGACAGCCAAAATCCGGAAGATTTGTGGAAGCATCTCGCTGATTACGAGACAAGAAGTGGCGGGGATGTGCTTGCCATTCCGCACAATGGCAATCTGTCCAACGGAAGGATGTTCTCGGTTTCTAATTTTGACGGTTCGCCGCTCACTGAGGAACTGGCTGCCTTGCGAAAGCGGTTCGAGCCGGTTGTCGAAACCACCCAGATCAAGGGGGACAGCGAAGCCCATCCATTCCTGTCACCTGATGACGAGTTTGCCGATTTTGATACCTGGGATGCCTCGAACCTGAATGGCACTGAAGTCAAGACGCAGGACATGCTTCAGTATGAATACACCAGGGAAGCCTACAAGACCGGCCTGAAGCTTGAAGAGGAACTGGGGATCAATCCCTACAAGGTCGGTCAAATTGGTTCGACCGATGCGCATACCGCCATGGCTGCGGTCGAAGAAGACAATTTCTTCGGCAAACATTCCGGTGTGGAACCCGAGCCCAATCGCTGGGAGCATATTGTGATTGAAGCGCCCGATCCCGATCTGACGATTTACGGCTGGAAACAGGCCTCCGGAGGTTATGCGGCTGTTTGGGCGACAGAGAACACAAGAGAAGCCATCTTCGATGCATTGGAGCGGCGGGAGGTCTATGGGACAACCGGTTCTCGGATGACGGTGCGGTTTTTCGGTGGCTGGGACTTTGCCGAGGAGGATGCCGCATCCCGTTTGCCGGCCGATATCGGATATGCCAAGGGCGTGCCAATGGGCGGAGACTTGCCTGCCCGGACCGGTGATGGCCCGCCGAAATTCCTGGTTGCGGCTTTGAAGGACCCCTATAGCGG
>JANQQM010000016.1 GCA_028289365.1 Salaquimonas sp.
GGTATTCTGGACGGCGACAATCGATAAACCCGCAGCGCCTTCGGAATGATCCGATCATGATTATTTTGCAATGGCGACAAGTTGGCCGGAATTTTAGGACATGATGCAAGTCTCAAATTCAACAGTTCTCATTACCGGCGCTGCCGTGCGCATTGGACGGGTAATTGCTGTTGATCTCGCCAAACATGGCTGGGACGTGGCTCTCCACTACAACAATTCCAAGGCGGATATAGAAACCGTGGCCCATGAAATTGAAACGCTTGGGCAACGCGCGGTTGTTCTGCAGGCCGATTTCAATAAACCGGAAGAGGTAGAGAAACTGGTCTCGGACTGCCACGCTGCGCTTGGTCCGACGACCTGCCTGATCAATAACAGTTCTGTTTTCCTGAAAGATGAACTCGACACACTGTCGAAAGATCAGTGGGACACGCAACTGAACGTCAATTTGAAGGCGCCGGTGTTTTTGTCCCAAAGCTTTGCGCAAATGCTGCCGGAGACGGAAACTGGAAATATCATCAATATTATCGACCAAAGGGTCTGGAAGCTGACTCCGCTGTTTTTTTCCTACACAATCAGCAAAGCTGCGCTCTGGACGGCGACTCAGACACTGGCCCAGGCCCTGGCTCCGCGCATCCGTGTAAATGCCATAGGACCCGGCCCGGTATTGCAAAGCGTTTATCAGACGCCGGAAATTTTCGAAAATCATAAGAAAATGCTACCTCTCAAACTCAGCACAAATCCGCAGGAAATCGCCGATACAATTCGCTTTATCCTTGACGCACCGGCTATGACAGGGCAGATGATCGCTCTTGACGGCGGCCAGCACATTGCCTGGAAGACCCCGGATGTCGCTACCGGCGAAGACTTTTGACGAGAGTGCGAACAGCTATGGCAGAAACAAAGCTCATACAACCCAAAGCCTTTAACGAACCGCAGGCCAATGTTCGTAAGGTGTTCGTGCGCGATCTGGAAGTCCTGGCTTATGTGGGCATCTATGAAATTGAAAAGGTGCGGCAGCAGAGGCTGGTCATTTCCGTCGAGCTCGATGTTCTTGAGGATGAGTTCCCTCACCAGGATCAGTTGGAGAATGTTGTTTGCTACGAGACGGTTGTCACTCAGATCAAGGAAATCTGTTATCGCGAACATGTCAACCTGATCGAGACTGTGGCCGAACGCATTGCCGAGCAATGCCTAGAAGACCATCGCGTTGCCGCGGTACGCGTACGCATCGATAAGCCCGATGTCATCGACGATTGCCGGACCGTCGGAATTGAAATTGAACGGCATAAGAACTGAGTTAGAATCCGAAACGCAGCCAACGGGAAAATTGTGTCGACCGGAATGTCCTCGGAAGATCAGCAGCAAAATTTGTCCGCACAGGAAAGATCCGGGTCACCGGCTTCCGACCATAAAGGAAAAGGCCCGGAAGCCATTGGTCGTTATCTGAAAACCCTGACGACAGCGCCGGGGGTCTATCGCATGATCGACGGTAATGGTGACGTCATTTATGTAGGCAAGGCTAAAAATCTCAAAAACAGGGTGCAGAGTTACGCCCGGCTGAGCGGACATACGGTCCGCATCCAGCGCATGATTGCGAGCACGGTTTCCATGGAGTTCGTTTCCACCGCCAGCGAATCCGAAGCCCTGTTGCTGGAAGCCAATCTCATAAAGCGTCTCAAGCCCCGTTATAATGTGCTTATGCGGGACGACAAATCTTTCCCGTACATCATGATCTCCAAGGAGCACGAAGCACCAAGATTGTTGAAACACCGGGGCGCCCGCAAGGCGAACAATGACTATTACGGCCCCTTTGCATCAGCGGGCGCGGTGAATATGACGATAAATGTTCTGCAGAAAGCTTTTCTGCTCAGGACCTGCACGGACTCCGTATACCAATCGCGCACCCGCCCCTGTCTCCTCTATCAGATCAAACGATGTGCCGGTCCCTGTACCGGTGAAATATCGCTGTCCGACTATGGACAGCTCGTGCTGGACACGAATGAATTTATGAGTGGACGCAGTGATGCCGTCCGCAAACGGATCGTGGAACAGATGGAAGCGGCGAGTTCCGCCATGGACTTTGAGCAAGCGGCGATTTACCGGGATCGCCTGCAGGCTCTTTCGCACATTCAAGCTTCCCAGGGTATCAATCCCAAAAGCGTGAAGGATGCGGATGTGTTCGCCCTATTCCAGCAGGGCGGCCAGCGCTGCATCCAGACATTCTTTTTCCGTAATGGACAGAACTGGGGAAACCG
>JANQQM010000176.1 GCA_028289365.1 Salaquimonas sp.
GGAGATCGTGTCGTCATCGATCGGGAAGAAGCCGCATGTGGCACCATATTCCGGCGCCATATTGGCGATGGTGGCCTGATCTTCCAGCGACAGATGGGAAAGACCAGGTCCGTAAAACTCGACGAATTTTCCGACCACGCCCTTGGCCCGCAGCATTTGCGTGACCGTCAAGACGAGATCGGTTGCAGTTGTACCCTCGGGCAGGCTGCCATCGAGGCGGAAACCGACAACCTGCGGGATCAGCATGGTGATCGGCTGACCGAGCATAGCTGCCTCAGCTTCAATCCCACCAACGCCCCAGCCAAGAACCGACAGGCCATTGACCATGGTTGTGTGGGAATCGGTGCCGACGAGCGTATCGGGATAGGCGACCGTCTGTCCGTCGATTTCGCGGGTCCAGATTGTCTGCGACAGATATTCCAGGTTTACCTGGTGGCAAATACCGGTTCCCGGAGGCACGACACGGAAGTTGTCAAAGGCCTGTTGGCCCCATTTCAAGAAGGTGTAGCGTTCGCCATTACGTTCATATTCCAGATCTACATTGCGCGTGAACGCGTCCGACTTGCCGAAAAAGTCGACCATTACGGAATGGTCGATGACCAGGTCAACCGGCACTTGCGGGTTGATCACATCGGTCTTTCCGCCAAGTTCGAGCGTTGCATCGCGCATTGCAGCAAGATCGACGACTGCCGGAACGCCGGTAAAGTCCTGCATAAGAACGCGGGCCGGGCGGTAGGCGATTTCCTTTTCATCGCTGCCGCGCGAGTCCAGCCATGCAGCGACGGCGCGGATGTCCTCGGCGGTTACCGAACGGCCATCTTCGAAGCGCAGGAGGTTTTCGAGGATTACCTTCAGCGAGAAGGGAAGTTTAGAGATGCCGGCAAGGCCGTTCTTTTCTGCCTCTACCAAGGAATAGTAGATATAGTCCTTACCATTGACGGTCAGGGTCTTGCGGCATTTGAAACTGTCTAGGGAATTTATCATTCTGCGTGTTCCATCTATTTAACGAGGTTGCACCTGGCGGGGCAAACATTGGCGTCAATCAAGGAACACGCCTGAAAGCGGGTGCGGCCATTTCCGCATGTTTGCCGGTTTCAAACATGGTTTGCCACGTCTTCTCACCGATGCCTTAAGCGAAAGTGACCAATCCGACCGCTGGTTTGGTCGGGTGGTTTATAGAGGCATTTTTTTCATAGGTGAATAGGCGTTTTGTCCAATATTCACCTCAAAAAAACAAATCCATGTCAAAAATGACCAAATGCGTATATTTCTCGCGCTGGATCGTGATGATCCTATAGATAATGGCAGGTGCCGGATCATGGACCGATGAAATCAAGATAATGCGGCTTTTATGACCTTATCCTTTGAGCAACTTACGGTGCATCGTGGTGAACGGGAGATCATTTCCGGCCTTTCTGCACGTGTCGGGGCAGGAGAGATTCTTGTTGTCACCGGGCCGAATGGATGCGGGAAATCCACCTTGCTGAAGACGGTTGCCGGATTTATCAAGCCGGCATCCGGCAAACTGGAACTGGCCGAAAGCGGCGACCGGTCAATCGGGCAGTGCTGTCATTATCTGGGGCATGAGAATGCGTTGAAGGCTGCGCTGAGCGTCTCGGAAAATCTCGGTTTCTGGCAGAAGTTCCTTGGCGTGTCAGAATTCGGGGCCGGGTTGGACATTGAAGGTGCGCTCGAACTTGTCGGATTGCCGGGAATTGGAGAAATCCCGGCCGGCTATCTGTCTGCGGGGCAAAAACG